>CAZIBA010000136.1:0-6157 GCA_964536795.1 uncultured Planctomycetota bacterium
CACCCTCTTTGAGTTATCGAAAAAAGAGAAAGATGAATGGAACAAAAAGGTCAAAAAACTAACAGAAGAAATTCAATATCTTGAAAACAGGATCGCTGAAATCAGGAACAATAAAATTTACAAAAATGCCTTTGAATGGCGTTTTGAGTTTCCCGAAGTGCTGAATGATTATGGTGAATTTCTTGGATTTGATGTCATAATCGAAAACCCTCCTTATATTTTTGCAAGGGAAAATTTTGATTCTAATTTAAAGAATTATTTCTCAGAAAATTACGAAACAACTCAATATCAGGTAAATCTGTTCTTTCTTTTTATCGAAAAAACTATTAAGATTCTGACTAATAATGGAATGTTTTCATTGATTGTCCCCAATTCATTGTTAATGGTCAGCTCGGCAAAAAATTTAAGAAGATTTCTTTTAAGTGAAAATACCATGTATGAGATCATTAACCTGTTAGGTTATACTTTTGAGGGAGTGAATGTTGAAACTATCATATTCAGTGGTAAAAAAGAGAGAGCAGGTGCTGAAAATGAGATTAGAATTTATAAAAACGAAAATCAGGATTTTATCTTAAGCCAAATTAAACCACAGGCCGAATTTATTTCAAATGAAGGTTATGAATTAAATGTTTTTTCAGATGAGAAAAGTGATCTAATTATTAAAAAATTGCGTGAAGATTCCGCAATCCTAGACAAGTTGGTTACTATAAAAGCAGGTCTAAAAGCATATGAAACAGGAAAAGGAGAACCTCCTCAGAGTTCTCTGGATGTAAAGAAAAGAATATATGATTTTAACTATAAATATGATTCAAAGACTTTTAAATATCTGCAAGGAAAGGATGTGAGTAGATATTATATTAAATGGTCAGGTTCTTATCTTCGTTACGGTGATCATCTTGCAGCACCTAGGTCTTTTAATATTTTTAAAAATAAGAAAATAATAATTAGAGAAATAACAGGAATTCACCCTTATTCGATCAATGCGACATATACCGAGGACACTTATCTTTTCAATATGAGTAATATAGCTATAAAACCAAAGAAGCAATCCTCACTAAATTTAAAGTTCGTTTTAGGTGTTCTAAATAGTAAGCTTATGTCATACTATTTTGCGAAAAACACAGCAAAATCTATCCGTAAAATGTTTCCAAAATTGATTTTAAAAGATCTCCGTAGATTTCCTTTTAAAAACTGTTCAATTGAAAAACAGAAACCCATCATCACACTCGTTGATAAGATTCTGGAGATAAAAAAGAAAAATTTGGAGATAGATATAACATCATATGAATCTGAAATAGACCAACTAATTTATGAATTGTATGGCCTTACTGAGGAAGAGATAAGAATCGTGGAAGTGAACTGAAATTCTTCTAATATTTATATTTTGAGATGACGTTCACTAATTTAGCTGACAACTATTTGACTCATATCATTAAAAACGTTTACTTATTTATAATCCTTATAATTAATGATTGTGGATAAATCATCTTTTAAAATTGATAATGGAATTCCAGGTGAATGTTTTTGAGGCTCAGCCAAATAGCAACGTTTATATTTTTTACCACTACCACAAAAACATGAATCATTTCTACCAAGTGTTTTTGTCCCAGTGATATATTTTAATTTTTCTATTACGATTGACAAATCAGATGTACGAAAAACCTTGTAGTAACCTTGGATCATTCCAGCATCTCCGTGATCAAATACCTCATTTGCATATTTGTCGGTTCTTACCTTATATACATAATTCGCCAAAAATGGATGTGCAAACTTTATTAGCCAATTAAGCAGAGTTAGGTTCCCTAACATCTCAGAAAACATAATAGCTTTTGTCGAAAGACAACAAGTTTCAGCATTATGCCATTCTTTACTTTTAGGTATCTTTTCTCCTATTTCTATTAATTCGAATAATTCATCAGGGAAATTAAGCGGAAAAATAATTTTTACATCGAATGTATCCCAAATTGTACCTTCATCATCGATTACATCTATTTTGCCAACAATTTCCCAGCCAGTCTCAATCTTTTTAGGTATATGCAATTTTGGAAATTTTTTTTTAGCTTCCTGATACTGTTTTAATACTATTTCTTCGGGAACCATGGTGTCGAAATCGCAGCAGTTCGTTTAAGTGCATCTAAATCAGGCTCTTTTTTTATGTAAGGTGGAATATTTTCTTTAACATGATGACAAGGGAATCGATTACCAAAATGTTTTTCCCATTCTTTACAAGCATCTATATCATTTATTGACTCTACTGCTTTATTAGCCGATTGAATCAGAGAATTAAGAGCATTCAAAAAATACTGTTTCTCAGACTCACTTTTTTCAGCAAATAAATCCTCCCCGGCAGGAGTCGTTGGACGAGGGCATTTAAAACCATTTGATAAAAGATAATTACGGACTTTCAACAGAGTATCTCGAATAGCAATATCATCTCGATCATTTATTGCGAAATTCTCTCCAACTATGATAGTCATGATTATTCCGCTTGGCATTTCATTTCTCTTTAGATCCCCCCAAGCCTTCATATATCGCACCAGTCTTCTTAATTGACAGTCTTTCTTACGAATATCAGATAACCATTTATTAAATTGTTCAGCATATTTAACCGACTCATAAAAGAATTCCTTTTGGAATCCAGATTTTGTTTTTTCTTCAAACCATGCAATAAACTCAACAGGATTGCTCAGCAACCAACCTTTTTTTGTATCTGCTAAATCAGGTGAATCGAATTTTTCTGCATAGTAAATCGGAATATCAATATGAAATCCCTGTTTATACTTAACCCTTATACAAGTAGGTTTATCTTTAATATTTTCATAATCATTGTCTTTATCAATAGCTCGAATAACCCAATTATGAAATATTTGTGGAGCAGGCCTTTCTTTTTCTGAAAGCCTTCCATGAAAATATACACCATCATCTAAATCAAAATCATCATTCAAGGGTTTAATTATTGTGTCCATAACAAATGAACCTTGACTTTGAAATTCTAACTCAAGATTCATTTTTTCTTGTGATGGAAACTGCATGTAGTTGCCCTCCATCCTTTTTCTTAATGAATCCCTTACATTCATGAGAATAACTCTTTTCTCATCAGTAAGTTTAATTGCACAATTGAAGTGCTGAAATAGATCGTGACAGTTTGCCATATTTTTTCAGTTTATATGTGTTAAGTTTTTATTTACGAACGTCAAATCAATTTTTCCCCTGGTTTGAAAGGGTAATCTTTCAGTATAGTACTTACCAACCAATTTTTTTTCGGAACCAGTCTCTATCAATTTTAATATCTCAGTTCCATAATGAGGGCAAAATCCAGGTTCAAAATTTCCTTCATTTAAATAATTGTATATCAACGAAAATGTACCATCTTTTTCCTTTACGATACTGGCTTCAATACTTGTTGATTTGGAGGAAATTGAACTATCTTTTTGTTTTGTCCATGAATTTATTATTACATCTGAGCCATTTTGAGTGATAACTTTAATATGCTCTAAGCGATCGGAAACAATTTCATTCTTCTCATTTCTGAACTCATATAATATTGTTCCTTGATATCGACCTGAAAAATCGGGCACATAATACATCCAACAAAATGGTTTTTTGTTCCAAAGCCTTTTATCCACAAATGCAAACAATACAATTATTACAGTAAATACTGATATAGAAATACCCCAATGACTGCTGATGTATTGGTTTGCACTAAACAAGGCCAGAACTATGATAGCAATAATATAAATAAACGCACTTGGTTTAAGATATCTTAAGTTGCACTTCTCCATTTGTTATTTCTTTGGTGAATTATTATTTCCAATGACGCCTCCGATCACTCCACATAGAATTCCTCCTGCTGGACCCATAACAGCTACCCCTATGATGCTACCAACAATAACTCCGGCAGCTGTATTTTCAGCTCGAATATATTCTTTCTTATGTTTACTATATGGAGTTCTTAATTTTCCATACCTTAAACGAATAGTTCTCGAATTTAAAGTCCCCTTTTCGATATTACATGGAATACAAGCTGGAAAGAGATTATTCAGGTGATTACTTCCACCAATTGCTTTTGCTTTAGAGTGTTCTATTTCCCAGGGTCCTTCCAATCCGTACTTGGCATAATTTGAAAATTTTAATTTTTTGAAACACAAATGACAATTACCATCTGTTTTCTTAAAAATCTGTTTTAGTCTTTCATGATTCATAATCCTGTTTATCTTGAAAGCAAAAGAAAATATCAATCAAATCAAATAGACTTGACTTTGTATTATTATTATTCTGTGATTCAGTTAATTATTTACTCTTTTTTTTAATCGTTTCTACTACATGTGTTCTGGGATGCTTCTTAGCAGTATCTACTTTAGTAAATCTTCCATTCCCTGCATTTCTTCCAATTTTAATCGTCTTTGCCATTTTATTAAGTTTTACGTTTCACCCTTACTACTTTTAAGCGGGACAAGAAATTGTGTCCCGCTTGGCAGTAATTAATTTGAAATAAGTTTGGAAACTGTTGACGACATTAGAATTTTAAGTGACATCAAATTGCTTGAATTATTATGCTCAGAAACTGATGATTCCTTGTTGTATGAAGAATTTGTTGGAAGGTTTCTTCCCGAAATTAAAAGGGAGTGCGAGAGAAGATGTAAAGCTCGAAAACTTGATCCGCATATAGGTATTCAAATATCCCATGAAATCTTTGAAAGAGTCAGGAAATATAAATCCTTTCGAAAAGATAAAATCCACCTTAAAGATGATAGAAGAGGAATAATAGTATACTTACTTAGAATTTCAACTTCTTTATTTAATGACTATTACAGAAAGCAACATAAATCATTACCATTACACAGAACATATTTCGATGATTTATATGATTTAGTGAATACAAAATCGAATCCAATTGAACTTAAAGATCAAAAAGATTTTGCACTTATGATTCTTCAAAAATTAAATAAAAATGAGCAAAAAGTTATCTTAGCTGACTTGGAATATAAAAGAAATTCGAAATATCTACCGGATGATGTTACAGAGACATTATCAGAACAACTTAGCGTTGAAAAGGATACTATTAGAAAAATACGAAAAAGAGCTATCAAGAAAATAACTGATTTTATAAATGAGTTCAACTAGAAAAGACCACTTCGATTTTGATGATTTTGAAAAAGGACTAATTCTGGCAGGTCATTTAACTCCTAATTCAATCTCAGAAATTGCAGAACGTGACCAGCTCGAAGATTACGAGAAAGAATTAGAAAAACAAAAATCAAAATTGTTTTTTAAACGCTTAGTATTAGCTGCAGAAATTACAGCAAAACTTTTTCATGAACCTACTTTTGGGCATGTTAAATTGCAAAAACTACTATTTCTGTGCGAGAACATTTGTAAAATTAATGTCTCAGAAAAGTATACTAAACAGGCAGCTGGGCCCTATGATCGTAAGTTCATGCATTCCATTGACCGTTCTTTTGAAAATCAGAAATGGTTTAAAATAAAAAGGACTATATCAGGAAATTTTACTTCTTACATCTATGAGCCTTCCGTAAACTTCGGTAAACATCAATCTTATTTTGAAAAGTATTATTCAAAACAAAACGATATATTTCAATGGCTAATTAAGACCTTTGGGAAAGAAAAAACTGACAAAGTAGAACTAGTTGCCACTTTATTTGCATGTTGGAAAGAATTGATTGAAAAAAAAATTGCTGCAAATGAAGAAAACTTAATTTCACTTTTTTATAGCTGGTCAGAAAGAAAACAACAATTCCCAAAGTCAAGAGTTATCAAAGCTATTGATTGGATGAAACAAAATAAACTAACCCCAATTGATGTGTAAAACAAATAAAGAAAGGCGGCACATCCTGTCTCGCTTTGTAAGCCGACTTCGTCAGCCGCAGGTCGGCTTAGCCGACCGACTTTGTACACCGAAGCAATAGCGAAGGTGTAAGGCTGAAGCTTTCTTTGGCCTCCGGAGTCCCGAGTAATCGGGACGAAGGAGTTAGCGAAGGTTTGCTGCATTTCCATGTTCTTGACTCTGGCTTATCCTCATGCTGATGCAATAGGGTTCAATAGAATGATGTGCCGCCAAACGAAAGATATATATTATTTTCCAATCTTTATCCTGGCTCTTTTGTGAACAACTGATTATGTGAATTCGTCGAAAGTC
>CAZIBA010000137.1:0-6157 GCA_964536795.1 uncultured Planctomycetota bacterium
GCGCCAACTCCAGGCTGGCCAGGGTTACGTTTGCAGCGGTGACGGCCGCGCTCCAGGTAGCCCTGCTGGGCTGGGGTCTGCGCGGTTGGTTCGGCGTAGAGTAGTGGCACCGGGTGCGGTCGGTGGCCCTGCGCGCGGTGCTTGCCTCCGGGGCGATGGCTGGAGCGCTGCTGGCCACCCGCTGGCTTCTGGCCCCCACGGGCGAGGGCGTGTGGGCCCGCACAGGAGCTGTTGGCATCCCACTGGCGGTCGGCGCGGCGACGTACCTGGGGCTTTCGGTCCTGCTGAGAATGGAAGAAGTGTGGGAGCTCCTTCGCCGTAGTGGCAGGTCGCGTCCGTAGGGGCCCGGAGACCCGGGCGCGGAGAGCAAAGCAGGCCACAGGTTGCCGACTTACGCATGAGCAGCCTGTGGCTACGTCGCCAACAGGAGGGCGCTGGCCTGCGACAGCAGCTGGCGTGGCCTCTGCCGCGAGAGCCGCTCCCCGCTCTTGGCCTACTTCGTTCCGCTCAGCTCCGCCAGCCGACGGCGCGTGCGAGCCACCTCCCGTCGCAGCGCCCGCACCAGCCCGTCGGCTGTCCCGCCGAGCGTGCGTTTGGACACGGTGTACGGGTTCCTCCCCGTAGCCTCGTCAACCTGTTTGATCCACTGGGCCGGGAGCATCCGCGCACCACTCAGGGCCCCGGCCAGCCCCCCGGCCACCGAAGCCAGGCAGTCCGTGTCACGGCCGAAGTTGACAGCGGCAACGATGGCTTGGTGCGGGTCGCCCTTAGTGACCTTGAAGATTGCGAACGCCTTGGTGACGATCTCGTCGGCGTAGCTGAGGGCGTACCCCACGCCTTGTCGCCGGTAGCGCCGGGCAAAGCGCTCACGCATCTTGATGGCGTCCCCCGCGCCTCGCGTGAGTGTCAGCCCGCCTTTGAGTTCCCTGGCCACACCCTCGGGGGCCAGAGACAGCGCCTTGCGGATGACCGAGGCCACAGTCGCTCGGGGTACCAGTGCGTGCGCGATGGCCCCGGCCACCACTCCGGCCCACTCCAGGCCAAGGTCTCCCTCAGGGAAGTACATCCGGCCGATGGCCACACAGTCACGCTTGGCCTGCTCCGGGTCACCAGCATTGATGACCCCAATAGGGTGGCAGGATCGGGCCACGCTCACCAACTCGCGCCAGCCCGAGTACTCCCCGAGCTTCGCAGGCGGCACCCCGGCGCGCAGCAGAGCGACCAGCTTGCTGTCGAAGCCCTCCATGGTGTGCTTCATATGCTCTTCGTTGCAGTCCCGAAGCCACACCTGGGCCAGGTCCTCCGGGCTGATGCGTCCCTGCTTCTGGATGATGGCCGTGCACATGAGCCGCTGGCGCTCGGTGCCGTCCTCGGTGGTGCCGGGCGGACGCTTCCAGGAGCCGTCGTAGTGGGCGTAGGGAAGACAGCGGTCCAGCACACCGTACTCAGCGGCTATCCGCTCGTAGGGCCACCCCTCCACCGCCGCACCCATGGCCGAACCGATCTGACTCCCGGCGATACACCCGAGAATCTTGTCCCTCAGCGATGTCCTCAATCGTTAGCTCCTCCCGGAAGGCGAGTTCCCTTGTTCCCGTCCTCGGCGCTGCCACTCGTGCCTCATGGTCGAGACTCGATACAGGCCATTGCCCTGCTCATTACCGTGGCTTGCCGCCAGACGGGCCAAATCGACGGTTTGTGGCTCCTGTTTTCGTCCGCGCTTCAGTGCTTGTTGGCGCGCCTCGGCCAACAACTCAGCAATCCGCTCGACGTTCCCGCGGTCAACTCGCAGGTTGTAAGGTCGGGTGCCCCCTTTTTGACGCACCTCAGCCATGAAGTCATCGTGCATCTGCTGCATTTTCCCCAGGCGAGCCAGCCTGACCCATTGCCGCTCCGGCAGATACTGAGAAAGCATTTCCATTCTTCGTATGTCCTCAGGCAGGAGCTCCAGGTCCAGTGCCCGGGGCAAGAGGTCCTCCGCCTGAGCGGCTCGGCCGGCAGGCCCCCACACGTTGATGCTTTCTTCCACGTCTGTGCCCCGGGCAGCCTCCCGAACAGCGCGCATTGCCTGCGGGAGTTCGGCCACGTTCAGCCGATCCAGGAAATACACCCACAGGACGCGCGCCGACGCAGCAGCCAATCGGCGGACTGCTTCCATGACCTCGCCGTAAGAGCCCCGGCGCCGAGTGAACCAGTCATGGTGTTCTTCCAGGCCGTGGAGCGTGAGCTGAAAGCGCTCCACGCCCCACCGCTGAAGTCCGGCGACCAGTTCCCTCCAATTGGGGGAGGTCGCTATCCTGTGCCCGTTGGTTGCCATGGTGCGGACGAGGGCCGCCTCGGGCTCAAGTTCGTAGAAGAGGCGCTGGATTTCGACAATGTCAGGATGGTCCATGGGTTCATAGAGCAGCCCCGGGCTGACGTGCTCGTACAGAGGAGGTGTCTTCTCGTTCTCCTGCCTGAGCGCGTTCACCACCGCCTTAGTTTGACCCAGCGTAAGCAGTTCAGGCTCCGCCTCACTCGCCGAGGCGCTGCAATGTCGACAGCGCTGAGTGCAGCCAGCAGCTACTATGCAAAGACCGACCCTGTCAAAAAGCCCTTTCACCATCCCCCCTCCTCGTATCACCTCACAAGCGGCTGATCGCCGGTGCCCATCACGAGCCGACCTTCTGCAGCTGGGCCGTGCCCAGTTCGGGGTGCGGAAGCCTCTTGAATCCCGTCTCACTCAGCACGTCGATGCGTACCTCGCCCAGGTAGAGGATTCGACAGCCCGGCTCCAGGTGCCCGCCATAGGCCCCCTCGGTGTCGGAAATGGTGACGTGCAGATGGGGCTGGCCGTCGACGATGAATCCCTGAAGCCCAATGAGCTCAATGGGGCCTTCCATCTCCACAATCTTATCTTCCTATGGGAAGCCCGTGGTGTTGATCATGTGCATTCGGCAGCGATCGAAGGTGCCGATGCCACCGGTCACGTACCCGGTCTCGATGCCCTCGGACTTGATGACTTCCTGGATGCCTTCCAGAAGCAGGTCCCCGTAATCGAAGCGGACGATTGCGCTCCGCAGCACCTGGCCGGCGTCAAAGCACTGCATGGTTCAGCTCCCTTCAGCTACGAGTCGTACGGCCTGAGCTGGGCACAGTGGTCTCTCAGGGCTCGCCGATCAGGGCGACGTGCTCCGAAGCAAAGAGCCGGCTCACCCCGGGGGCCAGCTCCAGGATGATGCCCTCGGTTACACTCAGGTCCACCACCCTCCCCCGGTAGCGCTCCCCTGCCCGCTCCAGGGTCACTTGCTCCCCCAGGATGCTGGAGCGCGCCCGCCAGTGAAGTTCCACCTCCTCGGTGCGTCCCCGCATAAGCACTTCGTACCAGTGGTCCAGGACCTCAAGCATCGACACCAGCAGGACAGTACGGTCCACCGGCCCGGGCGGGGTGACCAGCTCGGCCAGGGCCCCGGCCCCGGGCACCTCGGGCGGCGAGGCGTTCACGTTGACCCCCACACCGATGATGAGCCCCCGCTCCCCCGAGGGGAGCCCCATCGCCTCCACCAGGATGCCCGCCACCTTCCGACCTTCGACCAGCACGTCGTTGGGCCAGCGTATGCGGGTCTCCACCCCACAGCTCCCGGCCAGGGCCTCGGCCACCGCCACCGCCGAGGTGATGGTGAGAGCCGCAGCCGGCAGCTCTTCAGGCGGTGACACGACCAGTGAGACGAGCAGACACGCCCCAGGCGGGGCCAACCAGCGCCGGCCCATCCGCCCCCGTCCCTCGCTCTGAGACTCGGCCAGCACCACCAGTCCCGGCCCAGCCCCGGAGGCGGCCGCTTCCCGGGCCCGGAGCTGCGTCGAGGAGACCTCGTCGTGGACCTGGAGGCGGCGACCGATGACCCGCGTCCGCAGCGCCCGGCGGAGTTCGCCGGCGTGAAGGGGCGTATCCGGACCCAGCTTCACCGGGTCGCCTACGGGCAACCCCACCGGGAAGCCCCGCCCGGCCAGGCTTCGGAGCGCGGCCTGGACCTCTGCCGGAGAAGCCGACCCCTCAGCAGCCAGTGCCTCCAGGGCCAGAGACCGTTCGGGCGCGTGCCGGAGAGCATTCAGAAGCGCCCCTTCCAGGGACTCAGCCGATGCTGAGTTCGAGGGCGATGTCGATGGCTGGAGCGGAATGGGTCAGCTCTCCTACGGAGATGCGGTCAACACCGGTGGCGGCGACATCGGCGACGGTCTTCAGGGTGACGCCGCCCGAGGCCTCCAGGAGCGGCCGCTGCCCCTCGGGGCAGCCCTCCTTGACCAGTTCGACGGCTTCCCGCAACCTCGCCGGCACCAAGTTGTCCAGGAGGATGACGTCCGGCTCCCCCGTCAAGGCCTGTCTCAGCTCCTCCAGGCTCCCCACCTCGACCTCGATGACGGTGTCGACCGGGGCCAGCCGACGGGTCTCCTTGATGAGGGGACCGAGTTCGGCCAGCAGTCCCAGTGGCCGGACGCAGGCGATGTGGTTGTCCTTGATGAGCACCTGGTCGTAGAGGCCGATGCGGTGGTTCCGTCCACCCCCCATCCGCACTGCGTACTTCTCCAGGTATCGCCAGCCGGGCGTGGTTTTGCGGGTGTCCAGGATTTCCACCGGGTAGCCACGCACAGCTTCCACGAACTGACGGGTGCGCGTGGCCACCCCGGTGAGCCGCTGCAGGAAATTCAGGGCCACTCGTTCGCCCGTGAGGATGGGCCCGGCCAGCCCCTGCACCTCGCCCAACTCCTCCTCGGGGGCGAAGGCTTCCCCCTCACGGACGGCGAAGCGCACGCTCACCGCGTTGCTCAGCTTGGCGTAGACCGCCTCGACCAGGGGAGAGCCTGCCAGCACCCCGGCCTCACGGGCCACGAAGACGCCCCGAGCCCGCACCTCCGGAGGCACCACCAACTCGGTGGTCAGGTCCCGTGGACCGACGTCTTCTGAAAGGGCCAGCTCCAGCAGCCCTTCCACCCGGTCCACGTCCAACGGTTCGCTCAAACTGGGTCCCCCTCGCACACGACCCGGTGTCACCCCCACGAGTATGCTCGGAGGACCGTCGCTGTCAAGGGCCTAAGCCCACCGAGACCGTAGGCGCTTTTTGCTTGCCCGAGGCCAGGTCTGGGCTATGATGGTAAGTTTGGGGATTCGGTAGAGTGGCGGCAGTGAGGTTACGCTATGAAGACAGGCATCCACCCGGAGTATAAGGTGGCCAAGGTGACCTGTGGCTGCGGCAACAGCTTCGTCACCCGGAGTACCAAGTCGGAGATCCACGTGGAGATCTGCTCCAAGTGCCATCCCTTCTACACCGGGAAGCAGAAGCTGGTTGACAGCACGGGCCAGGTGGAGAAGTTCCTCCGTCGGTACGGGCTGAAGAGCTCGGCTGACTCCCGGTCCGAAGACGAGACCGAGGCCGGTGAAGCGGAAGCCGAGCGAGCACCAGCCGACGACCAGTAGCGACGACTGCGCGGGCGCGCCCTTTCCGAAGGAGCGCGCCCGCGGCCTTTTTGTGGGGAGTTCTCGACGATGTTCGAGCAGTTGGCCCAGATGGAGGTCCGCTTCGAGGAGATCGAGCGCCAGCTCAACCAGCCCGAAGTGACGGCCGACAGTGCCCGCTACGTCCGTCTGGCCAAGGAGTACGGGACCCTCAGGGACCTGGTGACCAAGTACCGGGAGCTGAAGGAGGCCCGCGGAAAACTGGCCCAGGCCCAAGAACTCATCGACAGCGAGGACCCCGACCTGCGTGAGCTGGCCCGGGAGGACGCCGAGACGGTCCGGCCTCGCCTCGCTCGACTGAAACAGGAGCTCACCGAACTGCTGGTCTCCGAGGATCAGACCTCGGACCGCAACGTCATCGTGGAAATCCGTGCCGGCACCGGTGGTGACGAAGCCTGCCTCTTCGCCGCCGACCTCCACGTTCACATCGGTGACTCCTCCAACAAAAAACCCACAAAGGTCACTGCCTCCCGCGAGCTGACCTTTGAAAACATTGCGGTGGAGTGCGTGCAGCGCAAGGGGTTGGACCTGGTCGGCATCGTCGACTGCGCCTCGCCGCGGGTCATGCGCGACATGGCGAGGCTGCTGGAGTCCGGCGAGATGCAGCCGCAGCCGGACGGCGGCGGCAAGGCCGAGATGATCGACGTGTTCGGCGGCGAGTCGGCGGCG
>CAZIBA010000138.1:0-6137 GCA_964536795.1 uncultured Planctomycetota bacterium
CATGGGCAAGGTCCACCCGTCCCTGCTCAGGGTCCCCAAGGCCGAGAAGGCCAGAGGCTGGCTCTTCTTCCTCACCGATTACGAGACGGACACGTACTTCACCACCATCCCTGAGCCCGGGCAACTGGCCCACGAAAAGACAATCTTCGCCAGCCTCGGCGAGTTCGAGCCCGTGACCTTCGCTGTGAGACCGCTCAGGGACTTGGGAAAGGCGCGGGTCACGGTGAGCGACTTCGCCGGCCCTGACGGTGCCACCATTCGCTCCTCGGCCTGGGACGTCCGAGTGGTGAGGCACCTCTCCCGGCGCGGGTTCAGCGGGATAAGCTACCGGATCATCCCCCAGATGCTCCGTCCCCTCGAAGCGGTCGATCTTCCGGCCGACCTTACCCGCGAGTTCTGGGCCACCGTGCAGGTCCCCGAAGGCGCAACGCCGGGCGAGTACTCCGGGACCATCCGCGTGGTCTCCGACGGCGGGCTGGATGAGACGCTGGACGTCAAGCTGACGGTGCTGCCGCTCAGGCTGGACGGGAGCGACTACGTCTTCGGCTTCTTCGGCAACCCGCCTGACGAGCAGGTCGCCCGACTGCTGCTCGAACATGGGATGAACTCCTTCTCGGGCGGTCCCACGATCGGCCTTTCCGGCTGGGATGCCGAGGGCAAGCCGGTGCTCGACTTCGTCCGGGTGGACGCCACGATGGAGATGGTGAAGCGTGCCGGCTTCTCTCAGGAGCTCTGTGGCTACGGCGGGCCCGGCGTCGCCCACGTCGGGTACACGAAGGACGAAACCTTTTTCGGGGAGTGGGAGAAGAAGACGGGCAAGGGCTACGTCGAACTCCTTGCCAGCGTCTTCGCTGCGGTGAAGGCCCACGGCGAAGAGGCCAACTGGCTTCCCTTCACCTACAACCTGGCCGACGAGACCAGGAACCCCGACGTGGCCGACAAGCAGCTCGAGCAGATGCGGGCCATCCAGCAGGCAGCGCCGTGGCTCAAGACCACGGCCCAGTACAGCGTGACGTACAGAGATGGGTCGGACCCGGAGGACTACCACCAGCGGATCTTCGAGGTGCTGAAGACGTCGGGGCTCAACAGCCACGACGACTCCGTCATGCAGAAAGCCCGCGAGCTGGGCAAGGAAATCTACACCTACAACCAGGGCCAGTCACGCTATTCCTTCGGCGCCTACCAGTGGAGTGAGTCCGTGAAGGGGGTCCGCGGCCGCTTCCAGTGGCACCTCCACGTGCAGCATGGGTTTCAGTACTTCGACTTGGACGGCCGGGAGCCCGATACGGGCGTCCTCTACTATGGGGAAGACGGTCCCGTACGCACCCTGGCCATCGAGCGCTGCCGGGAAGGCGCCGACGACTTCTACTACTGCCAGTCGCTCTTCAACCTGGCCTCGAAGGTCGATACCTCGGTCGCCCGAGAAGCATTGGCCATGCTCAAGACCGTCACCGACAGAATCGGGATCGACGAACGTGAGCAGCCTGAGTGGCTGGATAACGACAGGCTCCGGGCCGACTGCGCGGCCTACATCCTCCGGATACTGGGAAAGCCCGTCGCAGAGTGTCTGGTGGCCCCCACACGCTGAGGAGGGCCCAGCGCAGGAACGCCGGTTCCCCAGAGGGAAGGAGCCGTGCCACTTGTGTCGTGCTGGCCCTGGCTTTCACCTGCCCACGCCCTTGTCTCTGTTGACGTCCCCCCTGGGTACATGGTACGCTCCCCGCACCTCGCTGGCAACGGCCGGTGCGACCCCCGGGAGGGCCCAAGGAGAAGTCATGGTGACCATCCGCGTCAGCTCCAACGGACGCTACTTCGTCGACGGGGAGGGCAATCCGTTCTTCTGGCTGGGGGATACCCAGTGGGAACTGTTCCGCTGCTTCTCCCCGCCAGACGCCAGAACTGTGCTCGAACGCAGGAAAAGCCAGGGGTTCAGCGTGATCCAGGTCATGATCACGGGGGTGGGAGAAGGCGCCAAGCCCAACGTAGCCGGAGAGACGCCGTGGGTTGGCGATGACCCGGCTTCACCCAACGAAGCCTACTTCCGCAACGTCGATTCTGTGGTCGAGCTAGCGGGTGAGTGCGGGCTGATCCTGGTACTGGGCGTCTTCCACCAGCGACAGAGGGACCGCATCACCTGCGCAAACGCACGAACCTACGCGCGATGGGTGGCCCAGAGGTACAGCGCTGTACCGAATATCGTCTGGACGATGTACCCCGAGGCAAAGCCGGAGTTCTTGCCTGTCCTGCGCGATCTGGCCGCGGGCCTTCGGGAAGGGGACGGTGGGGCCCACATGATTACGGTCCACCCCGACCCTTCCCCGACGTCATCGAGCTTCATCCACGACGAAAGCTGGCTGGCCTTCAACCAGATGCAGCCCTGGCACCGTTACGAGCTGCTTTACAGCATGATGGTCGCTGACTACGTGCGTACGCCAACCAAACCCGTCGTCATGGCAGAGGGCGGATACGAGGGCGTGCATCACGGCAAGTCGCATGGGCCTCTGCTCATGCGTAAGCAGGCCTACTGGTCCTACCTTGCCGGGGGCTACCACAGTTACGGCCACAACGACAACCATGCGTGCCCATCGACCTGGCGGTCATGGATAGACTCACCGGGTGCGCTCCACCTAAGCGTGTGCAGGAAGATACTCACCGCGTTGAGTGGCTGGTGTGACCTGGTTCCCGACCAGTCGGTCTTCGCTGCGGGAGAGGGCAGTGGCCTGACGCTCAACGTGGCCGCCCGCTCCGCCAGGGGCGACTGGGTCCTCGCCTACCTCAGCAGCAACGCACCCGTAACCATCAGGATGGAAGCGAGCAGTACCAGCAGTACGGCTGAGGCGTCTTGGATCGACCCCACAAACGGCAAGAGAACGAGGATCGGGAGTTTCCCGAACAGGGGAACCAGGGAGTTCTCGCCTCCGCACGGGTGGGATGATGCCCTGCTGCTGCTCGAACCGGTGGACGTCGGCCAGGTCGAGCGGCGGACTACCGGCGGCCCACAGCTCAGGTAGGGGCAGCTCGATTCTGGGAGATCCATACGTGGCCGACGACAGAGGCCCTGTCCGCTCCGTCGGTGATCCGGACACGAAAGTCGATCGTGAACTCCGAGGCATTGTTGGCATGAAGAAGGAGTCGATCGTAGCCGGAGCAAGCGTTGCCGCAGGCCGCGCCCGTGGTGCGGCGAAGGCAGGGGGCAGATACGGAACATCGGAGGGCCGCCTCCGGTTCAGAAAGGGTTGACAACAGAAGGTCCTGGCGCCATATGGGTGGCTGGCGGGTGAGAGCCGGCCGGGTAGGTTACTGGAACGCTGAGCTGAGGGAAGAGAGGGGAGAAGCGCGACTGCGGCGCTCTGCTGTGGCGGGTGTGTGGGCGCAGTGGAAGGTCGTTCCCCGTCGGCAAAGGAGAAAAATCGATGACCGTGAGAAAGGTGGTTGCGTCCCTTACTTTCTGTCTCCTGGTTGCCTCCATGGGTGCTGCCCAAGGCAGGGCTGCCAGGGAAGCCAGGTCGACCGCTCTGATCATAGACCACACCTGCACGGATATCTCCAAGGTGCCTGTGTCGTGGGTTGAGGCGGCGAAACACAGGTTCCGGGTCTGGTACGGACATACCTCGCACGGCAGCCAGGTCACCAGCGGCATGGCGGCGATGAACCGGGCGCCGTTCAACTTTAGCGAGGACGGCGGAGGCGGCGCTCTGGCCTATCGCGAGATCGAAGGCGACCTCGGCCTCCACGGCGACCTTGGCTGGGTGGAGATGACCAGGTCGCAGCTTGATCGGCCCGACAACAACTGCAACGTCGTCGTCTGGTCGTGGTGCGGGGGCTGCAGCGACAACACCAGGGAGGGAATCCAGCGGTACCTCCAGGCCATGAGCCAGCTCGAACAGGACTATCCCAACGTCACCTTCGTCTACATGACCGGGCACCTGGACGGCACCGGTGTCCGCGGGACCCTGAACCAGCGGAACGAGCAGATCCGCAGCTACTGCATCGCCCACAGCAAGGTGCTCTTCGACTTCGCCGACATCGAGAGCTTCGATCCAGACGGCGGCAGTTTTCTCGGCCGGGGCGCCGACGACAGCTGTTCCTACGACAGCGACGGGGACGGCGGGGTCGATGCCAACTGGGCCGAGGAGTGGGTCGCCCGGCATCCGAACCACGGCATCGCACTGCCTGAGGAGGCGGCTCATACCCACCCGCTGAACGGGGCTCTGAAGGGGCGGGCCTTCTGGTGGATGATGGCGAGGCTGGCCGGATGGGACGGGACCGCCGGCCGGGCGGCCGCACTGCCACCGGCGCCGCCTGCCCCGCAGCCGACCGCGCGGCCGGCGCTCCAGCCGACCCCACGGCCCGCTCTGGCGACCCCTGCGCCAGCGATGCCTGAGCGAGCGGCGTCTGTCGGAGGCGCTGCGGGCCCCCCAGGCCAGCCTACAGACGTGGCCGCTCGCCATCGTAGCGGCCAGACCTTCGTCACCTGGGCCGAGCGGGCCGACCTGGACGGTGAGCGCTACCGGGTCTACCGGCACAGCGAGCCGATCACGGCGGCCACCGTGGCTCAGGCAGTGCTGCTCTATGAGGTGCCCGAGGGTTCCAGCCGCTTTTTCGCCGACCGTTACAACGTCGAGGCCAGCGGCTCCTGGAAGGCGCGGTACGTTGACCGCTTCGTCATCGAGGACGGCGGCCAGCAGCTCTCGGCCGACACCGGCCTCCTGGTGTGGACGCTGGCAGCGGAGGACCTGGGGGGCACCAGCGCGGGCACTGGCTACTACGCGGTCACCACGGTGGCCCCGGGCGCCGCGGAAGATCGAGCGAACTTCGGCGCGGCCAATGCGGTGGGGCCGGTGACGGAGACCATAGCTGATCCGCTGCCGGTCGAAGTGCCCACGGCTGCTCCTTTAGCGCACGTCTTCATCCAGTACATGGACCTCCACTACTGGAACCCGACCTTCCACGCCCCCCGTGAGGGGAACCTGTACTACGGCCTGGGACCCGCTGACCACGGTGTGCCCGGCGCCATACAGTACGCCTATGCCTATACCGTCAGCGAACCTGACCCGGCTCGCCTCGGCGGGACGGCCCCGAAGCAGGCCCCCCTGATCGTCAACCTGCACGGGTGGGACGACAACAACTACCCGCCAGTCCTGGAAGCGACACCCTACGTCTATGCCTTTGAGATCCGACCCGTCGACGTGAGCCAGACCTGGTTCTTCGGCTTCGCCCGCACACACGATTACCGAACGGGAGATGCGGTGGGGACGGGGGATGCCGTCTGCAACTACACCGAGGAACGGGTGATGCGTATGGTCTACGACCTGCTCCGCCACCCCACCCTCGCCCCCCGCGTCGACCGCAACCGCATCTACGTCTGGGGCCATTCCATGGGGGGCAGCGGCGCCCTGGCCCTGGCCCTGCGCTACCCCACCGTGTTCGCCGCCGCCTACGCCAGTGAACCGATGACCAACTACGCCACCTCGGGGGACGGCGGCGGCCTCGACTGGCGTGACGACATCGTGCCGAAGTGGGGCGCCGTGACGCTCAACCTGCCTGTGGAGATTCGGGGGCCGGGCGACTGGGCCGACCACCTTCACACCTACAACGGCACAGGGGTCTGGGATTGGCAGAACCACCGGGCCAACGTGAGCGGACGCCCCGCCGACGAGTTCGTCCCCTTCGGGGTGGCCCACGGACTGCTTGACACCGTCATCGAATGGACAACCCAGGGCCAGCCGGCGTACGCTGCATTCAACGCAGGTCGGCGCGCCTGGGGCGGCGCGGTTCTCGACCTTGATCACACCTGGGCGAGCTTCGAGGGGTTGCCGCCCACACTGGGACTGCATCCTCAGTTGCAGGAGCACCTGTACGCCCTCCAGGTGGTCCTCAACGAGAGCGTGCCCGGCCTGAGCAACGCCAGTGGCGACCCCCCTCTGCCCCCGAATGCGGCGGGCGGCTACTACCTCACGCTGGAGTGGTCCGCGAGTTGGGACCCTTGGGACGGCCCGCCGGTTGACACCCCGGAGGAGTGGCGCCTATCCCTGCGCACGACCGACGGTTCCACGCAGACGGTCGATGTCACACCCCGACGGCTGCAGAGCTTCCGCATCATCCCGGGTGCAGCATACGCTTGGGAGAACCGGCGT
>CAZIBA010000139.1:0-6129 GCA_964536795.1 uncultured Planctomycetota bacterium
TCCTGGCCCGGGTGCGGGAACTCCTGCAAAGGCTCTCGCAAGGTGAGGATACGACGGCCGCTGGCGACACTGAATCTGCCAGCCAATGAGGCCCTCGACTCCAGCTCCGGCGAACGCCCCGGTCGCCCACCTCTCTACCCGGTCGGGCGGGAAGCGACGACGATGAAGGAGCCCCGACCAAAGCCCTCCATCACCGGTTCTTCAGCAGTGACCTCCGACAGGCGGTGGAAGATGGTCTGGGCGAATCGGAACCGGCCGAAGCCGGCCTGCCGGAGATGGCTTACCACCTCCTCGGTGCTGTAGAAGTCCGCCAACGAATAGAAGGGGTTCTCTTCCTTGTGCGCCTGGTAGAGACGACCCAGAGAGCTGTCCCTATCGACGAAGCCCACCAGGAACCCCCCCGAGGGACGAAGAACCCTCCGGACCTCGGCGAAGCTCCCGTCAACGTCGTCCAGAAAGCAGATGGTGGTGATCATCAGGACGTAATCGAAGACCCCGTCGGCAAAGGGGAGCCTCTCGGCCACGCCCCGGACCACGCCAACACCTCGCTCCCTGGCGAGACGACACATGGTTGCTGAAGGATCCAGACCGCACTCCACCCTTAGTGGACCGGCAAACCTCCCGGACCCTACCCCCACCTCGAGGCCGCGTCCCCCCCGGGGCAACAGTCTCCGAACCGCCTCAAGCTCGGCTGCGTAGGCCTGCCGGTGCCTGTCGAACCAGTCTTCGTAGCGCTGCCAAGAGCTTTCGAAGGGACCCGTGCGAGCCATGGCCGCCCTTTCCTCTTGAGATCCCGGACTCGACGCAGCCAGGCGCGGCCCGTCACTCGGCCGGGTAGAAGCGGGCCAGCCAGGCCAGGGCGTCCTGCCTCATCTCCTCCGACAGGTTGTGGCCCACGCCGGGGTAGCCCTTGGCTGCGATCCGCTCCGGGGCGTCCTCGTAGTAGGGGGCCAGGGCGTCCACCAACTCCTGGGCGTCCTCAGGTCTGGCGATGTCGTCGTCCCCGCCATTTAGGAAGAGCACGGCCTTGGGGTGGAAGCGGTCCAGGTGCTCCCAGGGGCTGTGTCGCTCGAGGAGCTCGCGGGTCTCCTGGTCCAGCTCGCCGTGACGAAACCAGTCGGGGTTGCCGATGTAGGGGACGGCCGCTTCGATGCGGTCCTCCATGCCCAGCAGCACCATCACGATGGCCGCACCCATCGAGCCTCCCACGACGGCCACCTTCTCACCCACCACCTCGTCCAGCCCCAGCAGGAAGTCGATGAGCTTGACGTGGTCCCGGGCGGTGCCCACCACCGAGCGACGGTAGCGCAGGTTCCGGTCCTCCCGCATCTTCTCGCTCACGCCCGGCTCCCAACGGGTGTGGAAGAGCTGAGCGTCGATGGCCGCACACAGGTAGCCCGCCTGGGCGAAGGGAACGGCCTTTCCGATGGCCGAGTGCATGTTGCCCCCAGCCCCGTGCTGCATGATGAGGGCCCGCCGGGGCTTCTCCTCCATTCCCTTCAGGACGAGGACCGTGGCCCCGATGGCCGGCACCTCGTGCTCCTCGTAACACAACTGGTACAGCCGCATCCGCTGCCTCCTCTCTCCTCGCAGCGACACACCCACGGGCGAACGCGCTGCTCTCAGTAGTGCACCTTGCCCACCTTGAGTTTGACGTGGCGCTCGACGTTGGCAATGAGCACGGCCAGGGCGATGCTCATCAGCTTGCTGTCGGCGCTGTCGGCCCGGCTGGTGAGCACCACCGGGGCCCGGGCCCCCACGACCACCCCGGCCGCCCGGCCGTTGTGGATGAAGGTGAAGGCCTTGGCCAGCATGTTGCCCGACTCGATGTCGGGCACCACCAGGACGTCGGCCTGCCCGGCCACCGGACCGCCGATGCGCTTCCGCTTGGCCGCTAACTCGGAGATGGCGTTATCCAGGGCCAGCGGACCATCGACGATTGCCGGGGGTGAGTACTGCCGACGTTCGGACATCTTGGCCAGACAGGCCGCTTCCAGCGTGGCCGGCATGGCGGGGTTCACCACCTCCACCGCGGCCAGACAGGCCACCCGGGGCTCGTGGATGCCCAGGATGGCGGCCAGGTGGATGGCGTTCATTATGATGCCCGCCTTCTGCTCGAAGGTGGGAGAGATGTTCATGGCCCCGTCGGTGACCAGGAGGAAGCGGTCGTGGTCTTCGTCCTCCAGGACGAAGACGTGGCTCATCAGTGTCCCGGCCCGGAGCCCCGTCTCCTTATCGAGCACGGCGCGGAGGAAGTCGTCGGTGTGGATCATCCCTTTCATAACGATGTCGGCCTGCCCGCTGCTCACCAGCGAGACGGCGCTATGGGCTGCGGCCACGTCGTCGGGCTCGTCGACGACGGCCGACTCCTCGACCTCCAGCCCCTCCTCGCGGGCGACGTCGAGGATGCGAGAGCGGTCGCCGACCAGGGTGTAGGTGGCGATCTGCTGCCTGCGGGCATCGACGACCGCCCGGAGCACGGTCACGTCGTCGGGACAGGCCACGGCCACGTGCTTCACGGGGTATTCCCGGATGACCTCCAAAACCTCCTCAAACCGTTTCATCCTGCCCACCTCCCTTCCGTCGGTCCACCACGGTCTCGAGAGCATCGAGCACCCGGGGATCGTAGCGCGAGCCGGCCTCCCCGGCCAGCCGCTCGAGGGCTGCCTCCCCGTTCAGGGGACCGTAGCCCGGGCGCTCCATCGCGAGCTCCAGAAAGGCACAGGCCACCGACACGATGCGCGCGAAGAGAGGGATTTCCTCCCCCGCCAAGCTCTTACGCCCCGACCGTGGCCCTCCCGAACCGTCGAAGTGTTCCGGCCAGGTGGTGATGACATCGACTATGCGCCCGAGGGCCCCTTCGGGCACGAGCGGACCGAGGATGGCGGGCGACTGGCGCAGGAGCTCTTCCTCACCCTCGGTCAACCGGCAGTGCTCGTACTCCTCGGGGGGGACGCCCAGCTTCTCGATCTCGTGGAGAAGGGCAGCGATGCGGAGGACCCGGACGTCGTCGTCGGCC
The DNA here is from genome assembly GCA_964536795.1 of uncultured Planctomycetota bacterium. Classification (GTDB taxonomy): domain Bacteria; phylum Planctomycetota; class DG-23; order CBDVDV01; family CBDVDV01; genus CAZIBA01. The sequence goes on from CAZIBA010000139.1 coordinate 3,020, forward strand.
AGGCCCAGTTCTCGTCCGATCCGCTCGGCCCACTCGGCCGAGGCCCGACTGTGCTGGCGGACCCACTGCTCCGACCGCTCCAGCACGGTGGGGATGAACCGGTCGTCGAGGTCGATGCCACGGTACTGGGGTACCCCCTGGCCCTCGCTCACTGCTCGTCCCATCGCACGTAGCCGGCTTCGGGGGCCAGCTCCCGCGTCCCGTAGGCCCAGGCCGGACCACTGGCCTCGTACAAGCTTCGCCCTTCGACTCCGCTCAGGGCGGCCTGAGCAATTGACCTTGTCGAAGGCCGCTTGTCTCGGGTGCTCGTGCTTCGTAGCGAGCTTCCAGCCTTCGCAGCCGAAGCGGCAGCTTCGGCGGAGTAGGCACTTCGCAGAGTAGCAGACGAGAGAGGCGGTGCCTCCTCGGCCTGGTAGGCGCCCTGGCAGCGCTGACGGATGCGCGGGACGTCGTCCTTGAGCACCCAGATGCGTGGGTGCCCCTTGACGACGGTGACCTCAGCGGCCACGGCCAGAGCAGACCAAGCCACACACACGACCAACGCCCCTGCAAAGGCGCGCACGTCGTCATCCTCCTTCGGGCAGACGGCCCGGGTCATCGGACCTCGAGCAGAGCCCGTACAACCGCTCCAGGTAGAACTCCCGGAAGGCCGGGGCGTCCACGGCCACGGCCACCCGGGCCGGAGCCAGCCCGGACCCTTCAGCAGAGGAGCGGCCGGCGGCCACCGTGACCCCCCTGGTGAACTCGCCCCGAAGCTCCACGCCCACCTCCACCGACTCGGTGGTGATGATGTCCGGTTTGAGCAGGGAGGCCAGGGTGAGGGCGTCGTGGGGGACGTTGCGGTTCCGTCGGTGAATGGACAGGTAGTCCTCGACCGCGGCCACGTAGAGCTGGGCCAGGGGGTGGGAGCAGTCCCTCAGGGGGTCCAGGTGGTCCCCGGGGAGCTCCACCTGGGTGGTGACGTCCAGGCCGACGATGAGGTTGAAGCCGGCGGCCAGGACCACCGAGGCGGCCTCGGGGTCGCACCTGATGTTGTACTCCACCCGGTGATGCATCTCGGGGCGGGCGTCGAAGCACCCTCCCATGAGGTAGGACTGGCGGACCTTGCCGGGCAGTCTGGGGTCCAGGTTCAAGGCCAGGGCCACGTTGGTGAGCGCTCCCAGGGTGAGCAGACACACCTGTCCCTGATGCTCGTTGATGAGCTGGGTGAGAAGTAGCGCGGCCGGGGTGTCCACGGGCCGGTGCTCGACCCGACTGAGGTCCAGGTTGTGTCCGTCGAACTGGGCGGCCCGACCGGGGTGAAGAAGCGGGCACCCCGCCCCCCAGGCCACGGGCACCTCCGGTCGGTCGACGGCCTCCAGCAGCAGACCCACCAGGCGGGCCCTCCTGGCCGTGTCCCCGCACACGGTGGTGACGGCCAGCAGCTCCACCTCGGGGCTGAGCAGAGCCAGGGTCAGGGCCTGCAGGTCGTCGATGTCGTCACCGATATCGGTGTCGATGATGAGCTTGAGCTTGTCCATGGGTTGGGCTCCTGCCGGCGGGCTTCAGGCCTCCATTGTCAGACTCCGCTTGGTGGGGCGTTCATCTTGCTTGTCTCGGCGGTGATGAAGCGGACGGTTTCGTCGGGGTCGTCGGTGACGTGGAAGAGGTGGAGGTCACCCCCGCTGATGAAGCCGTGCTCCAGCATCGAGTTGCGCAGCCAGGTCACCAGGGGGTGCCAGTACTCCGAGCCCATCAGCACCACGGGAAAGCGCTCGATCTTGTGCGTCTGGATGAGGGTCAGGGGCTCGAAGAACTCGTCCATGGTCCCGAAGCCACCCGGGAAGATGACGAAGGCGCAGGAGTACTTGACGAACATCAGCTTGCGGACGAAGAAGTAGCGGAAGTTGAGCAGCGTGGTGATGTAGGGGTTGGCCACCTGCTCGTGGGGGAGGTCGATCCGCCCTCAGCGTCCTTGGCCCCCTTGTTGGCCGCCTCCATCACCCCCGGACCGCCTCCGGTGATAACGGTGTAGTCGGCCTTGGCCAGGGCCCGGGCCGTCCGCTCGGCCAGTCGGTAGTACCTGCTCCGCCGCTTGACCCGACTGGAACCGAAGATGGAAACACCCCGGGTGATCTTGCCCAGGGTCTCGAAGCCCTCCACGAACTCACTCATGATGCGGAAGACACGCCAGGGCTCACTCTCCCGAAAGTCCTCCACCGTCATCCCCCACCTCCCGTCACGACCCCCCTCACTCAGAACTCCTGCCTGCCTGCGCCCGCGCATTGTAGGTCGCCCCCCTCAAGGTGTCAACGACCCCCGGCTACGGGCGCCGCCGAATTCCTTGTAACACCGAAGCCCCCCGGGCGTTTAGCCTATCGGTGGAGGAGCCACGGTTCGACACGCTCATCGTCCTGGGCAGAGCTGACGGATGGACGACCTCAGCGACCGCGAGTTGATGGTCATGTTCAAGCACGGGCGCTGGGAGGCCTTCGAGGTGCTCTTCGAACGCCACCGCGACCACGTGTGGAGCTACCTGCGCCGGCTCGTCCTTGCCCAGAACTGGTAGACTCGACTGAATAACCGGTTGACAAATGGACATCCTCCTGGTATAATGTCAACCGGAAGGAGGGTGAGACATGAGCGTAGGCGAACGTCTCAGATTGGCACGGAGGATGGGGCGATTCAGTCAGGAGGCCCTTGCTTTGGAGGTAGGCGTGAGCAAGCAGGCCATCTCAAAGTACGAACTTGGTAAGGACATGCCGAGTTCTGGTGTATTGACCCAGGTTGCGCGCGCCCTCGCAGTACGGGTGGAGTTCTTCCTGCGTCCCAAGCCGGTGGCCAGGGTGGAAGCTCCGGCCTTTCGCAAGCATTCTCGCCTGAGCGCGAAGGAAAAGAACGCGATCGTGGCCAAACTTCAAGAGTGGCTGGAGCGCTACCTGGAGGTCGAGAGTTTCTTCGCCACTGAGGAGCTTCGCTGCTTCGAGTTCCCACCGCGGCTGAACAGGAACGTAGGCTCTCTGGTGGACGCGGAGCGGTTGGCAGGAGAGCTGCGCGAAGCCTGGGACTTGGGGGTTGATCCCATCGAGAACCTAACGGAAGTCCTCGAAGACAAAGGCATCAAAGTCGGG
>CAZIBA010000140.1:0-6123 GCA_964536795.1 uncultured Planctomycetota bacterium
GACGTCCTCACAGGGGCAGCACTGCTGGACCTCGTAGCGGCCATCACCAGCATCGACCAGCCCTTCGACCCTCGCAACTGCCCCGAACACGCACCTGAAGTGCGCGGTGGGGCAATCACCAAGGACAGGTAGCTTGGGGCCGAGAGGGCGCCGAAAAGACGGGGGGGGTCGCGAGTCAAACGAAGGCAAGTGGTGCAGTTGACAGAGGGCCCCCTGATGATAGACTGGTCGCTCCCGGTTTCAGGCGCGAGCCAAGTCGAGGACCGACGAGGTCCTGGTACCAGCGAGTCTCGCGAACGTGAGGGTAAGCCATGACCGCGGTATTCTGGATTGTGCTTCTTTGTGCGCTGGTTGCCTGCCTGTCCGAGCCCGCCGACGCGGACGTGGACTGGTGGAACCCCGAATGGCGGTACCGGACCACCGTGGCCCGACCCACCCCGTGGAGAGACTCGGGCCGTCGGCCTGTCGAAGTGGCCATCGATTTCCCTCTGCTCCTTGCGAAGGCGGGTGTTCCCGGGGAGTTGGCGCCGGGGTCGCTCCGGGTGATCAAGCGGGACGGCGTGGACGCGCAATCCCCAATCCCCTGTGCCTATCGGACCGAGTTCGATGCCCGGCAGGGCCACGAGCAGGCCTACGTCACCTGGATGGCCGCTCCGGGGCCCGGCGACAGGGGTGAGTACGACATTTACTTCGAGACCGTCGACCGCGCTGTTGAGGCCGCCGGCCGCGAGGCGGAACTCCTGCCTCCGGGGAACCTGCTCGCCAACCCCGGTTTCGAGAGCGGAACCGACGGATGGGAAGTGGAGCCCCGGGCCGTTGTGAGTTTCGGCCGCTTTCAGCATAGTACGGGGAAGCAGTCGCTGAAGGTGGTCATCGACGGGACCACCCGCGAAGACGTCGACCGCCGGGTGACCATCTCACAGGCAGTGGACGTAGGGAAGTTCGCGGCTCAGGAGATGGTGTTCGAGTGCAGCCTGCTGGCCGAGCGGGCGGCGTACGGGCTGCCCGTCTCCATCGAACTCCAGCAGTACCGGGAGGACGGCTCCCGCATCCTGGAGTGCGCGGTCCAGCCCCGCTGGCTCACCCTTGAGCTGGCCCAGGGCCAGTTCGTCCAGTTCTCCGAGCGCGGGCGCTTCAGCCCCGAGGCGGCCACCGTCAAGGTGGTCGTGCGCCTGCGCTGCATCGTGGAAGACACCGACACCGGAGAGCGCGTGTCAGGGCCCGAGTCGTTCTTCACCCTGTGGCTCGACCACGTGGTGCTTCGCCCTGGGGAGCGGTGGCCCTGGCCCGCGGCCAGCAACGGCGGCTTCGTCGCGGGGGCGCTGGAAAGGGCCCCCCTCAACCGTGGCTTCGAGTTCACGGGTCAGCGTCGCCTGGCCTTCAATGGCGCCTCGGAAGGCACCCGTACCGTGGATACCTACAACCCTGATCCCCGCTCCGTTCACTGGGGCCTCGAGGCGGGGACGCTGGAGTTCTGGTGCCGGCCTTCCTGGGACGCCGGTGATGACCTCCAACACGTCTTCTTCCAGGGCACCGCCTACGGGCACCGGCTGCAGTCGAGGCTGAGGAAGCTCGACGGAGAGGGCGGGAACCAGCTTGAGTTCAGCATCGCCGACGCCGACGGCGAGGCCAGGACGGTCCGGGGATCGGCGCCGATACGGTCGGGGCAGTGGCACCACCTCGCCGCGACCTGGGACTTCCCCGCTGCGCACCTCCAGCTCTTCGTGGACGGCAAGCCGGTGGCGGCCGAGGGTCCCGGCGAGGTGCCCTGGGCGAGCAGCCTGACCGCCCTCGATGAAGCCCGAGACAAAGGCATCGGCATCACCCCGGAGGATCGACGGAGCCTGCCCATGCAGGCCTTCATCGGCGGCGACCCCGGCTGTCGGGAGGAGCGTTCTGCCGAGGCGGTCCTCGATGAGTTCCGCATCTCCGATGCGGTGCGCTACAGCGGCCCGTTCACCCCGGCAGAAGAGGAGTTCGAGGTGGACGAGCACACGCGGGCCCTCTTCCACTTCGAGAACGAGCGCCACGGTGTGCACGATTCGGACGACCGCTTCGTCCGGGGGTACCTGGCCTGCGAACTCCGCCGCCAGGAGGAGACGGCTGTGTTGGAGGTGCTGGGCGACGGGGGTGTCCGGCGCCGGGACGTGCTGGTGAGGCCGCACGCCTCCGAAGAGCTTTTCCAGGCCAACCGCGCCGAGAACCGGATGACGGTGAGGCGACCCTTCGAGGAGCTTCCCGACCCGCGCTTCGTGGAATACAGGGAGCGCCAGGTAGAGCGCGTCGTCAGGGGGGAGGACGACGGTTTCCAGCTCACCGTCGAGGGCGACTTCGAGCCCCTGATGCGCTCGGTGACCTTCGACCTGGATGACGAGACCGCCGGCTCAGGCTCTCCCTTACCCCGGTGGCGGGCCAACGAGAACGTCGTGCCCTTCAGCGTGGAGGGCCTCGCAGCCACACTGGGGGCGGACGCGAGAGACGATGCGGAAAGAGCCTTCGAAGTTTTCAAGTACGCTACCGAAATGACCAACTACTACGACGCCAACTACTGCGAGACCTTCCCGGAGCGGCATCGCCGACGCGTCTCCCACAGCCTGCTCAAGGCCATCAACATCTATCCCTTCGACCAGTGCGGCCCGCTCAACTACATGCTGCGAAAGCTCTTCCTGGCCAACGGCATCTCCTCCAACGACTCCCTGGGGACCCACCACCAGTTCGAGCAGGCCTTCTACCAGGGGAGCCTGCGACTGTTCGACCTGTCGCCGCGCATCTACTGGCTGGAACGGGACAACGAGACGGTGGTCAGCCGGCGGGGCTTCGAGGACGACCTCTACCTGAAGCTTCGACAGGGCAGCGGGGTGGAGTCCGCGCTTCCGGGCATGAAGCAGGACCCGCGGTCCGGAGCGGCCGTGCGCCCGCACAGCATGGATCTCACGCTCCGCCCGGGTGAGCGGGCCAGCCTGTGCTGGCACAACGAGGGCCGCTGGTTCGAGGTCACCGGCGAGGGGCGCCGGCCACTTCCCCTGGGGAAGATTCCTCCCTACTTCGGCAACGGCGCCATCCTCTATGAACCCGTCGCCGAAGGCGGGGCGGCCGAACTGGCGAACCTCCAGGTGGAGAAGGGCGAGGATGGCCTGACCGTGCTTCGGCCCCGGGTCTCCGGGCAGCCGGCCAGCCTTCTGTACCACGCTCGCTGTCCCTACATCTTCTCCCATGCGCGCGTGAGCGGCGCCTGGGAGGCCCCGGAGGAGGGTGCGATCCTGCTGTCGGTCTCCTTCGACAGGGGCGAGAGCTGGTCGGAGGTCTGGCGGGGCATCGGCAGGGCTGGCGAGATCGACACCGAGATGACCCAGGACTTAGCCGGCCGGTATGAGTACTGGTTGAGGCTGGACCTGCCGGCCGGCTCGGAGGCCCGGGTTGCGGGCCTCAAGGTCCGCACTACTCTGGTTGCTTCCCCGCTGGCCCTGCCCGCGAAGCTTTCGAAGGGCGAGAACCGGATCAGCTTCGTCGCTGGTGCCCCGGCTGTGCCCGTCAGGACGACCTGCCGGTGGGTCGAGCGGTACCGAAGCGAGCTCGGCGTTTCCCTCAACGCCATCAGCTACTACATGAACGGCGACCAGACCCACCGGAACCTAATCGTCGTGCCCCCAGGTGGCGAGGTGCCCCTCTCGGTAAGGCTGGAGGGCAGTCGGTTCAGTGGTCACGTTTCTCTCGAAGGGCTGCCTGCCGGCTGGCTGGGCGATGCCACGGCACGGCCTCTGGAGCTTGACGAACCGGAATCCTCCGCGGCGGCCGACTTCACACTGACGGCCCAGGACGCCCAAGCGGGGGAAATCCGGGGGTTCGACGTCGTCCTCCGCGAGGGGAGCGGCCAGCGGCGTGTTTCGGCCCAGGTACTGGTGGCCGACGCTCCACTCGTGCGGGAGGCGGAAGAGGCCGACGAGCTCACCGGGGACGTTCGGCCGTCACCTCTTGCTGAAGCGAGTGGGCAGCGCGTCCTGACCTTCACGGGAGCCGGCACCGCGGCCTTCGACCTGACGGTCTCCCGGACCAGCACCTACGCCCTCTGGCTGCGGGCTCGCTGGGAGCAGAGGCGCGGGGCCCGCATGACCCTGACAGTCGACCGGGGACGGACCCGCGACCTCACGGTTGCGGCCATGACAGGTTTCATCGACTGGTCTGACCCCGACCGCGCATTCACCAAGATGTTCGCCTTCTTCGGCGAGCAGTTCGGACACTGGTCCTGGTACCGGATCTCGAATATCGAGCTTGAGCCTGGGGAGCACCGTCTGGCGCTTGGTTCTGCTGCTGGCGCCTCCTTCGATGCGCTGCTGCTGCTCCCCCAGAACCCGGCGATGGACCGCGCGGGGATGAACCTGTTCCAGAACTGGAACTTCGCGCCCTGGCAGAACCCGATGTGAGCCCCGCCTGCTGGGCGGGCGCCACTCGATGCTCCACGTTGGTGTGACTTACGGGGCTCGGGACCATCTTCCCGAGTACGCTCGACCGCGTTTCCGGGCAGGGCCTCCGTCAGTGCATGCCCGCCAGGGCCGGCCTGGGGAAATCTCTGCCGCCGCTGGCGGCGAGGGGGGATAGGACCCCGGGCACGCGGACTATGGTCTTCTCTCCCTCGCGTGCTCTGGGATGTCGGCCCCAGGGTCACTCTGCTGTCCCTGGCTGGGAGTCCAGGAGCGTGAGTTCCTGCCTGGTCAACCGGCGCAGGCGGGCGAAATCGGAGGCGCCAAGCGGAGAGAAGTCCATCTCGCCGACGTCGAAGCCTTCACTGCGCGCCGCCTTCTCGTCGGCCAGGCCCAGAGCCAGGACAATAGCCCGGGCGAGCTCTTCCCGGCGCGGTCGCCGCTTGGACCGAAGCAGACCGTTGAGGAACTCCACGTCCTGCTGGCCGCGACGAAAGGCGACCAGCCTGAGGCTGGGGTAGGCACCAGCGTACCCGAACCGGTTCCCTGCCGGGTAGAGGATGGCGAGCCGGTCGGCCTCCTCCCAGGAGGAGTCCCGGCCCATGGTCTGCCAAGGCAGGATGCCATCGGCGCCCTGGCACCAGGCACCGGCACACCAGCCCAGCAGCTGCGCGTTGCTCTCGTCACACTCGTTGGGCGAGCCGTAGGAGAAGAGCATCTCACCGCTGCCCTCGGCCCGCTCACGCACCATCCGGTTGTACCGCTCCAAGGAGCGTCGGCTGACCACGGCCAGCCCCAGCAGCCCGTCCAGGGCATTTCTCTGCCGTTGCGGAGCGGAGATGTCGACGCGGAAGACGATGTCCACGTCGCCCCGGACGTCATCGACCCCGTCGTGGAAGGCCCGGGCGAACCACGCCAGAGCGGCGAAATCCTTCTGGTCCACCGGTTCGTCCAGCACCCAGGGGCTGGACCCGCTTCGGCTGCCTGTCACCTTCCAGGTGTTCTTGTTGTTGAGGTAGAACTGGAACTGGGTGCGGGTCCAGCCCTTCGACCGGAAGTGCTCGGTGAACTGCCGACACACGTCCACGAAAAGGGTCCGGTACCACTGGGGAAACGCCTGGTCGGCCCAGTAGCTGCCGTTCCAGGCCCTGCCGATGTCGCCCGGCCAGTTCTCGTGCAGGGGCAGGTAGAACTCTCCGACGGGCACACCTCTGCGAGGGAGGTCGGCGAAGGCCGAGCCGTCCAGGTAGGGCCCGAAGCGCCGATCCCATTCCCTCCAGTCCAGCCGACCGTCGACGATGGTGGGGGCGCAGCCGTCCCCTACGCGGCCGCTCTGGCTGTAGGGCAGATGGTTGACGCAGCACCGGTAGCGGTGGGCCAGGCGGTAGTAGTTGCGCTCGGCTTCCCCGCCCGGGCTGCCGTAGCTGTTCAGTTCCACCCGGAAACTCAACTCGTCGGGCAGCTCCAGCGGGAGCACCTCCAGGGCCAACCCGACCTCGCTCTCCTCGCCGTCGACGGCGACGGCGATGGGGGCGCGGTAGGGACCGGGCTCCGCCCCGTGGGGCACGTACACGTTGAGGAGCACTCCCTGGACCCGCTGCCCGGGGACGTGCTGCTGCGAATCAGGGATGGCGAAGGGCCCTGCATAGGGGACCAGGGGATCGGGGAGGTACCGCCCCTCCTTGGCAACGTACCACTCCCGCCA
>CAZIBA010000141.1:0-1801 GCA_964536795.1 uncultured Planctomycetota bacterium
CAAGCTTGTGTCCGCGCGCAAGAAACTGCAGGCGCAGTTGAAGGCGGTGGACAGGGGCATCACCGAGCTCAAGAGTGGTGTCGCTCTTAGGGGGCGCGGACGTCCCGCCAAGGCCAAACCCGGTCGTCCCAAAGGCGGTGGGCGGAAGAAGACACTCAAGCAGGCCGTGGCCGAGGTCCTGGGAGCCACCCGGAAGGCGCTGGGCACCAAGGACATCATCGCAGCGCTGGCCGGGACTGGCTACGTCTCCAAGAGCAAGAACCTTACGACCATGGTGGGCAGCGTCCTCTCCCGCACCCCCGAGTTCGGCCGGGTCTCCCGGGGCAAGTACCGGCTGAAACGGAAGCCGGGTCGTCCTCCAGGCAAGAAGGCAGAAGCCAAGACCGAGGCCGAAGCCACACCGAAAGAGGGCTGAGGCCGGACGGCGAAGCGGGATTGACGGTCACCCGCGAGGCGGACACCAAAAGAGAGCAGATAGTACACGGGCGGAAAGGCACGTCCTTTCCGCCCGTGTGTCTTGTGCGCCCGGCTGGGAGCGGTCCCTGGGTCGGGGTTCCCTCTCAGCGCAGGTGAAAGTCGCTCTTGAGACTCTTCTGCACCCGGGCCAGGGCGCGGCCGGCCAGGGTGCGGGCCGGTCCCCGGGCCTTGGCCGCTCCCGTCATACCGGGTCGCAGACGGCCGTCGGAGTTGTCCAGCCGAATGGTAAGCTCGAAGAGCTGCACGGTAGGGACCTCACGGGCTCGGGCGTCGGGATAGGTGGGGACGTCGCCGCCGGCCCTGCGACTGGAGAGCGCCAGGTCGGGCACCTGTTCCAGGGCCGTGGGCGAGACGTCCTGGACGGTGCCGCTGAAGGTGTCACCGGGGTAGGCGCGAAGGCGCACCTGGGCCTGGGCGTCCTTGCCCAGGCCCACGAGGTCACGTTCGTTCACCACGATGCGAGCCACCATGGTGGCCAGGTCGGCCACCTCACAGAAGCTCTCCCCCCTGCCCACGTGCAGATCGCCCGCCCAGTCCAGCCTGGGGGTGAGGACCACCCCGTCGATGGGGGAGCTGAGGGTGAGCCCCGCCACCTGCTGGCGGAGTTCCTCGACACGTTCCAGGTAGGCCTTGCGGGTCTCCCGGTAACCGGCGACAAGAACCGTCTGGCCCCCACGGAGGGCCTGGTCGATGAGGGCGTCCGCGACATCCAGCTCCAGTTCCGCGGCCCGGAGCTGGAGCCGGAGCTGGGGGTTGGCCAGACGGGCCAGGGCCTGGTCGGCGGTCACCCGGTCGCCGTCCCTGGTCAGGACCTCGTCCACGAAGCCGGGGACCTCGGCCCGCACGGTCGCCCGCTGCTCGGGAAGAATGACGCAGGGGGCCTCCACCCAGGTGGTCAGGGGGAGGAAACCCACCAGGTAGACCAGCGCCCCCAGAATCCCCAGCGGGACGAGCACCCGGGGCCAGTGGAGAAGCGGGATGTCGTCTCGGTTGGCCTGGAGAAAGGTGAACAGTCTGCGCGTCGGCATGAGCACCACACCGTATATGCTGCTCAGGGTGATCCAGACCCCCAGGGCCGGCAGCTTTATGAGGAAGCCGATGCAGATGCTCGACACCACCGACACCAGCCAGAGCGTGGCCGCCGCGCCGTAGAAGAGCCAGATCTGGTGGGTCCGGCTGGAGAGCTCCGCCCCAGGCACGGGCATCCCCAGGACGTATCGGCAGAGGAACTGCTTCAGGTAGCGGAAGGAGCTGGCCCGCAGGTTGGGCATCTCGATGAGGTCGCTCAGGATGTAGTAGCCGTCGAACTTCATCAGCGGGTTGG
>CAZIBA010000141.1:1811-6123 GCA_964536795.1 uncultured Planctomycetota bacterium
CGTTGATGAGCACCCCGGAGACACTGGAAAGGAACATCACCCGATAGGCCAGACTGTTCAGCACCCCGGGCGCCGTCAGCCACCAGACGATGGCCGCCAGGGAGGCCAGCACCAGCTCAGCAAAGATACCGGCGAAGGAGGTGGCAAAACGCTTCCAGCGACTCTGGAAGGTGTAGGCGTCGCTGGTGTTGCAGTAGAGGCAGGGGGTGAGCACCAGCAGCAGGAACCCGGTCTCGTGCACCTCGCCTCCGTAGCGCTTCACGGTGAGCCCGTGGGACAGTTCGTGCACCACCTTGGTCATTACCAGGGCGAACCAGAAGTAGAGCAGACTGGAGGGACTGATGAGGGCCGAGAGCGAGAACTCCATCTCACCCCAGTTGCTGACCGCGATTACCAGGGCGGCCACGAAGGTGAGCAGGAACAACCCCATCATCCAGCCCGACCATAAGAAGTGGACGTAGGGGAGGATGCGGTCCAACAGCCGGTCCGGGTCGTAGAGGGGTATCTTGATGTAGAGGATGCCTTTGACCTGCTGCCAGAGGCTGCGCATCTTTCGTTTCATACGGGCCCGTTCGTAGAGCAGGGCCCCGTGCTGAGGGGCCGCAGTCTCCACGAAGTTCAGGTTCCTCAGCAGGCCCACGAACTGGAGCACGTCCTCGGCGGTGAGCTCCATGTGGGGGTAGCGGCGGTCAACCTGGGCCAGTACCTGGGCCAGGCTCAGACGACCGTCCAGCAGGCTGAAGATGGCGTGCTCCACCTCGGAGCCCCGGAAGTAGCGCAGCGACACCGGGTCCTTGATGACGTAGAACAGGCGCTCCTGGTGGGTCTGCCGGGTGACCTCCAGGTCGGGACGCACCCCGACGAACAGGGTGTTCAGGTCCGGCAGCGGGGGGCTTCCGGGGGGTGCAGCCGGTTCGGTCACTTCCGTTCTCCCGGCGTCGTGGCCGCTCGCCCCTCAGCGGTGGCGGTCTGGTCGGGCAGGAACGTGGCCCGGGCGCAGAGGCCGGCCAGGAGCTTGCCGTCGGGGTTTTCCACCAACACCTTCACCCGGACGAAGCCGCTGGCCTGGTCCACCTCCGGTCCCACCAGCACGATCCTCCCCCGACGCTCGTACTCGGGAAAGACCTCGGGGGTCACCAGCACCTCCTGGCCCACGGCGAGCTCGCGCAGCCGGGAGGCCGGGAAGGTCTTGATGACGAAGTAGAGCTGGTGGGTGTCGATGAGCTCCAGGAGCTGGGTCCCCAGCTCGGCCACCTGTCCCACCTCGGCCACCTTTCGGCCGACGGTGCCGGCGAAGGGGGCGCGGATGCGGGTGTTCTCCAGGTCGTAGTCGCTCAGGTCGCGCAGTGTCTGCCGGCGGGCCAGCTCGGTCTCCCGCAGGCGGACCAGGGCCGCGGCCAGGTCGCTCTGCAGTTGGTAGCCCTCCAGGTCGCTCTTGGTGATGAAGGGCGTCTCGGCCTGGTCGTAGTACTGCTTCTGCCTCTGGTATGCGGTCAGGCGGTAGCGGGAGCTGACTTCGGCGTGCTTCAGTTCGGCCGTGTTCTCGGCGTCGAACTGAGCCAGGTCGAGCTCCAGTTTTCGTCGTCGATCGTCCAGTTGGACCAGGATGTCTCCCTCCTCGACCCGGTCGCCCTCCTCCACGAGCACCTCGCTGATGCGGCCGTAGGTGGGCGCCCCGATGATGGTCCGCCGAAGGGGCTCCAGGAACCCCTTCACTTCCTGTTCCAGATCGTCCAGGCCGACCGCAGCCTGGCCGGACCCCGCAACCAGTCCGGGCGCCGGCGGGGCCGGACCCCGGGAGAAAGCCGACTCGCCAGCCATCAGGGCCGCGGCCAGGCCAACACAGCCGGCCAGTACCAGGGCCAGCCAACTCCGCGCAGCCCGTCGTCTGGCCGCGCTCGCCGGGGCGGGCCCAGGGACGTGCTTCGTTACTGTCGTTCCGCTCATCGTCGCCTTCCTCTCCTTCGCGCGCGGTTGACAGACAAACAGCAGCGGCGTGAGGCCGACTAAAACAGCACCTTGAGTTGGAACCAGACGATGGCCTTGCGGAAGAGCACGAAGCCGACCCGTCGGCGCCCGCAGTCGATGCGCGCGTAGCCCGTCATCCCCGGTCGGAGCTCGCCGTCGGCATTGTCCAGCGGACAGGTCACGACGAAGGTGTTCTTCTGACCTCGGGGTTCGGAGCGAAGCCTGATCCCGGTCACCGTCGTTCCCCGCTCGCTGCCCGGGAAGGGGTTCAGGACGTAGGAGACCTCCTGACCCTCCTTCACGTGCCCGATCAGTCCCTCGGGTACGGCCACCTCCAGCTCCAGCTCCCTCAAGGGCGCCACCTCGCAGACCGGCGTACCCTCGACCACGAAGCGACCCTCCAGGTCCTCCATCCTGGGCGTGAGGACGATGCCGTCGATTCGGCTGGTGATGCGGGTGAAGGAGAGCTGCTGTTGGAGCAGGGCGATCTCGGCCTGGATGCTCTTGGCGTTGGCCTGCTCCACCCGGTAGCGGGGCAGCTCCCTGTCAACGGCCCCATAGGCCCTCAACTGCCTCATGGTAGCGGCCAGAGCGTGCCGGCGACCTTCCAGACGCACCAGCAGCTCCTGGTCGTCCAGTTCCATGAGCAGGTCTCCCTCGGCCACCTCCCCGCCTTCTTGGACCGGCACCCGCTTGACGCGGGCCGACACCCGGACCACGTGTGTCGCCCTCCGACGGGGACCGACGTAGCAGACCCCGCCGGCACGGAAGGGCATCCGGGCGAAGACGAGACCCAGTACCACGGCCCCCACGACCACGCCCCGACGTAAGAACCGGGCCCGCGAGGAGGACCGTCGCCGGAGTTTGGACACCCCCTCCAGCAGTCCGATGGCGGGCAGACGGGCGTACTGCCGGGCCCGTTCCAGGCTGGAAGCCAGCAGCTTCGCCAACACCCCCAGCACGGTCATGTCGGCCGGGGTGTAAACCCGGGGCTCCCGGCTTTCCAGCACCAGGACGGCCAGCACCTCCCGCTCCTCCTCCCTGTGGCCGGCGCCCCGGAGCAGCACCAGCAGACAGGACCGCATGCCCGTGGCGTCACGGTAGTCGGTGAAGCGCTCCTTGATCTGGTCGTCCTCGGAGGAGTTGACGGACTCCTCGGTGAGGTACCAGTCGCGTCCCTGCCGGGCACCCCAGGCGGCCAGGACCCTGAGGGCCTCCACCTGGGCGCTGCCGTGGTGCACCTCGTCGTGACCGGAGACGGCCAGCATCCGCACCCGCTCACCCTGCACAGCAGCCAGGAAGGCCCGCTCGCAGGGCACCACCGAAGGCACCCGGTTGGCAGCGACGTAGGCGATGCGCTCGGGGTCCTGGGTGGTGGCCAGCTCGACGGCCAGTTCCAGGATGCCCCCCAGCCGCTGGGTGCGGGTGGCCACCTCTCGACTGGCCGTCCGGGCCGCGTGCAGGGCCAGGAAGGGGGTGAGACTCTGACATAGGTAGACGCTCTCACGGGTGAAGTACTGGCCACCGGAGGCGTCGCGATAGAGCAGGAGGGCCCCGGCCACACCTTCGTCCAGGGGGAAGCTCACACAGACCACCGAGATGTCCTGACCCCCGTCTGTCTCCACGGGCACCTCGGCCCGGGACACCAGGATGGGCATCCGATCGGTGATGGAGCGCAGGACCACCCGGTTCACGTTCTCCGCGTCGAGGTCGCCAACGGCCACCACCTCGGGGATGCGGTTGAGTTCGCAGACCAGGCGTTCGTCCTGGGCCACGTAGAGCCAGATGCCCCCCCCGTCGGCACCCAGGGCGATGGCCACCTTGTCGAAGAACTGTTCCAGGAAGGCCTGACGGGGGGTCTTGGAGAGGGCCAGGTCCCGGACCTGCTCCAGAAGCGAGCCCTGGGGCTGGGGGCCAGGCAGACGCTGCCTGGGTCCGATTTCCGCGCTCAGTGCAGTTCTCCCCTGCCAGACTGCTGTGTCAAGAGCCCTTGACCTGCAAGAGACGTCAGAGCGGACAAGTGCTTCAGCACTTTCGCAAACTATCGCCTCAGACCCCTGATGTCAAGGGAAAGGCCGGGATGCCAGGGTCATTCAATTCTCGCCACTGAGCCATGAGGGCGACCATCACTTGCCCCATATCTTGTGTATGAGCCGCCGGGGAGGTGGCCTCGAGGCCCCTTACCACAGAGAACCAAATGACCCTGGCAGCCCAAAGCCCCTGCCGAAGACCGTCTGCAGGGGCCGCGGCCCCCCGCCGATACCCTCTTCAGGACACCCCCCTCCCCGTCAGGGTCATTTAGTTCTCGGGGGAAAGTGCCGATAACCTCTTTGGGGGAAGGTTT
>CAZIBA010000142.1:0-6106 GCA_964536795.1 uncultured Planctomycetota bacterium
GGAGGGGGCCGAGGCCAGGCTCAGGAACATGGCCACCTGACCCAGGACCCCGGCCTGCTCGAAGTTGCGCACGAAGAACTGAGCCACGTCGTGCTTCACCCCCATGGCGGCGAAGACGATGGTGAATTCGACCTGCTCCGAAAGGAGTTTGGCCTGACGTGTGATCTGGGCAGCGATGCGGTCGTGGGGGAGGCCGTTGCCGGAGAAGATGGGCAGCTTCTGTCCCCGCACCAGGGTGTTCATCCCGTCGATGGCGCTGATGCCGGTCTGGATGAAGTCCCGGGGGTACTGGCGGGCGCAGGGGTTGATGGGCTCGCCGTTGACGTCCCGCTCCTCTCCCCGGTAGGGAGGAGGACTGCCGTCGATGGGTCGACCCAGGCCGTCGAAGACCCGTCCCAGAAGCTGACGACTCACGGGCAGGTGGAGCGGCCGACCCAGAAAGCGCACCCGGGTGGTGCTGGCCGACAGACCCGAGGTCTCCTCCAGCACCTGGACGATAGCGGCGTCGGTGCTGATGTCCAGCACCCGGCCCAGACGCACCCGCTCCTGGGGGTCGAGGATCTCCACCACTTCGTCGTAGCCCACGTCAGAGACCTTCTCCACCACGATGAGCGGCCCGTTGATCTGGGAGACGCCCACGTACTCCAGACCCCGGTCGAGCTGCTGGACCTCGCTCATCAGGTGTAACTCCTCTCCAGTTCGTCCAGTTCGGCGCTCAGGCGGTCCTGGATCTCGGCCAGCTTCTCCGGGGCGTCGTTGGCGACCTCCAGACGGGCCCGGACCACGGCCTGGATGCTGGGCAGTTCCCGGAGCCGGGACAGAGGAGCCCCCCGGCTGATGAGCTCGGAGCCCCGACGGTGGAGCAACATCAGCATCCTGAGGATGCCGACCTGCCTTTCCGGGACACAGTACATGTCGTTCTCGTCGAAGGCGCTCTGCTGGAGGAAGCCGTTCTTTATCAGTTCGCCCAAGAAGAGCACCAGACGCTGCTGGTCCGGAAGCACGTCGGGACCCACCAGCTTGGCGATCTGCTGCAGTCGGTCCTCCCGCTGGAGCAGTTCCACGGTCCGGGAGCGCAGCTCCGACCAGTCCGGGTGCTGGGACTCCCACCAGTCGCGAATCTCGTCGCCGTACTCACTGTAGGAGGTCAGCCAGTTGATGCTGGGGTAGTGGCGGGCGCTGGCCAGCTCCGTGTCCAGGGCCCAGAAGCAGCGAATGAACCGACGGGTGTGCTGGGTGACGGGCTCGGAGAAGTCGCCGCCGGCCGGGGAGACCGAGCCGGTGACCGTGACCGAGGCGGTGTCACCGGCCGGGGTCCGGACGACCCCGGCGCGCTCGTAGAAGTCGGCCAGCCGACTGGGCAGGTAGGCCGGGAAGCCCTGCTCAGCCGGTATCTCTTCCATCCGGGCCGACAGCTCGCGCAGGGCCTCGGCCCAGCGGCTGGTGGAGTCAGCCATCAGGGCCACGTCGTAGCCCTGGTCGCGGTAGTACTCGGCCAGCGTGATGCCGGTGTAGATGGATACCTCGCGGGCAGCCACGGGCATGTTTGAGGTGTTGGCGATGAGGACGGTGCGCTCCATCAGGGGGCGGCCGGTCCGGGGGTCGATGATCTGGGGGAAGTCGGTGAGCACCTGGGTCATCTCGTTGCCCCGCTCACCGCAGCCCACGTAGATGATGATGTCGGCGTTGCACCACTTGGCCAGGGAGTGTTGGGTGACGGTCTTGCCGGTTCCGAAGCCGCCGGGAATGGCCGCAGCGCCGCCCTTGGCCACGGGGAAGAGCACGTCGATGACGCGCTGACCGGTGATGAGCGGCTCGCTGACGGAAAGGCGTTCAGCCACCGGCCGCGGCCGGCGTACCGGCCAGCGGTGGGCCAGGTGGAGTTCCACGGCCTCGCCCTCGGGGGTCTGCACCCGGCCGACCGGCTCGTCGATGGTGTATTCGCCCTCGGGGACGACCTCCACGAGGATGCCGGCCACCGTGGGCGGAACCAGCACCCGGTGTTCGACGAGTTCGGTCTCCGGACAGACACCCAGCACCTGACCTCCGGTCACCGACTCCCCCTCGGTGAGTCGGGGGGTGAAGTGCCAGCGACGCTCCTCGTCGAGGGCGGGCCGTTTGACACCCCGGCCGAGGTAGGGCGACCCGGTGTACTCCATCAGGGCCGTCAGCGGACGTTGGATGCCGTCGTAGATGCTGGTGAGGAGCCCGGGACCGAGGGTGACCGAGAGGGGCATCCCGGTGCAGTGGACGGGCTCGCCCGGCTTGAGCCCGGTGGTGGCCTCGTACACCTGAACGGTGGCCACGTCACCGTCCAGCCGGGTGATCTCACCGATCAGTCCCAGTGACCCGACCTCCACCAACTCGTACATCTGGCTGGCCGGCAGCCCCCGGGCCACCACGATGGGGCCGCTCACCCGGGTGATCTCACCCGTGTCCAGTTGTGTGCCCGTGCTCACGGTTCACCCCCGCGCTCGTCGAACAGTTCCCGAGCGGCCACCCGGCGCAGGAGGTCGCGCTGGCGTCGTAGCCGACCCTCGAAGGAGTTGTCGTAGCGCAGCCGACCGTCGGCCGAGAGCACGATGCAGCCGCCGGCGATGCGGGGGTGCTCACCGGCCAGTTCCACCTGGACCGTCCGTCCGGTCCGCTCCTTGACCGCGGCCTCGACCTGCTGGGGAAGCCCGTCCGCCCGGAGCTGGGCGTCCTCGACCGCCAGGCAGAGGCGGAAGCGGTCCCCGGGCATCTGCACGACCGCGGCCACGGCCAACTCGACCAGGACGGTGTGGTAGTCGTAGCCGTCCTTCTCCAGCGCCGGTTGGTAGGCGGCCGTCAGGCAGGCGTCGATGGCCTCTTCCTGGGCGGCCAACTCGGCCTTGTGGGCCTCCACGGCGACGGTGGCCAGGACGGCGTTGCTGGCGTGTTCGGCCCGCTGGCGGGCGGCCTGGAGGATCTCCTCGGCGGCGTCGCGGCCCTGCTGCTGGCCCCGTCGGCGGATGCCCTCGGCGTCCCGCTCGGCCCGCTGGATGATACGCTCGGCCCGGCGCTCGGCGTCGGCCATGACCTCGCTACCGAGGACCTCCTCGACCCGGGAGCTCTCTTCCTTCGCTGTTGGTCTTTGCCTTTGCTCGCTCATGCAGCTTCCTCAGATGCGGACCCCGACGGCTTCCTGGATGAGCTCGAGGAGCGTGCGCTTCCCGGGCATCGGTCCCGTGGGTCCCGGTATCTCCACCACCAGGGGCCAGGTCTCACCGGTGCGAGCGGCATTCACCTCGTCCCGAATAGTCTCGGCGATGACGTCAGTGAGGATGAGGATGCGGGCCCGGCGCTTCTCGACGGCGTGCTGAAAGGCATCCCGCGCCTCCTGAGCGCTGGAGACGACCTCCCCGGGGACGCCGGCGTAGCGGAATCCCAGGACCGTATCCTCATCAGCTATGACGTGGTAGGCAAGTGGACCCGTAGGCATTATTTGCCTTCAGATTTTCCCTAACAGCATGATGGCGATGACCAGACCGTAAATGGCGATACCTTCGGCCAGGCCGACGAAGATCAGTGCCCGGCCCAGGATCTCCGGCTTCTCGCTGGCCGCCCCCAGGGCCGCGGCCCCGACGTGAGCCACCGCGTAGCCGGCCCCGATG
Source organism: uncultured Planctomycetota bacterium (assembly GCA_964536795.1). Taxonomy (GTDB): domain Bacteria; phylum Planctomycetota; class DG-23; order CBDVDV01; family CBDVDV01; genus CAZIBA01. The sequence goes on from CAZIBA010000142.1 coordinate 3,636, forward strand.
GTGGCACCAAGGACGCAGATGGCGGCGCTGACCACCACCCAGGCCCCGAAGGACTGGCCGCGCTCGACGTTCACTGCGGCTGAGGTCCCGGCCTCGCTCGTCTGCGCCTCAGCGACTGGAATTGCGGTGGCCAGGCACCACGCTCCCACAACGACCAAAACGGCCACCCCCGCGGTCACCTTGCGCATCTTCGCCAGAAACTCAACTCTCCTGTTCATAACCGCACCTCACTCATCAGAACCCATGCTCAGTGGCTGAAACGCTCGTCCTTCCCCGGAAAAGAACTTGCTGAAGAACTCGTAGTACTCCAGACGCACCGCCTGGATGGTCACCACCAACCCCTCGAGGACCAGGATAAGCAGGTTCCCAAAGATGAGGATGAGCCAAGCCCAGACGGTGCCGCCGGCCGACCCCCGCACCTGGTCGGCCACAGCAAAGGTGGCCAGGCAGAGCCCGGCGTGGCTCAGCGCGAAGGCTCCCACACGGATGAAGCTCACCGTGTTGGCCAGGAAACTCAGGACGGCCTCCACCACATCCATCATACCCTCAGCGATGGCCGAGGCCACACTCCCGGCGCTCGCCGGTCGGCGGGTGAGCAGCATGTGGATAGGCTCGCGGAATATGAGGAGCACCACCGGGAGCACCACAAAGAGCATCACCTGTTTCCCGGTCACCGGTCCGCCACCTTCCATAAGGTACCGGCTGGCGATCCCGATGGCCCCCCAGTAGAAGAGAAAACCGACCACCCCGTACTGACTCATCACCCCCTCGAAGAAGCGACGCTCCGAGACCCGGTTGACGATGTTGATGATGAGCCCCAGGCTGATCATGCCGATGCCGAAGGCCAGGACCGTCGTCAGCAGCGTGTTCATCTGCTTCATGGGATGGAGCCAGACGGGTGGAAGCAGCCCCTCGTAGCCGAACACGCTGCCGTACATGAAGCCGAACACCACCGCCGACAGACCACAGGCAGACAGGACGAAGGCGAAGTCCTTGATCGTCCGTGATCTCGCCCACCGTCTCACCAGAAGCCCACCGATGGCGAATACCGCACCGTGACCCACGTCACCGAACATCAGCCCGAACATGAGCAGAAAGCTCACGGCGACGAAAAGGGTGGGGGCCACCTCGTTGTAGCGGGGGAAACCGTAGCCGGCGACCAGCACCTGGAAGGGACGAAGCAGCCAGTGATTACGCATCAGGGAGGGGACCTCCTCCCCGCGGCGCAGCAGCTCCTCAGCGTCCTGCTCCTCGATCATCACCCGTCCCTTGGTCAGTTGGCGCACCTTCTCGCGCACCTCTTCGAGGTCCGGTTCCGGAACCCAGCCGGAGATGACGTAGGTACTTGAGGTCTTACCGAAGCGCTGCTGGGCTTCGAGGATGCGTTCTTCGATGACGGCCCGTCGCCAGAGCTGGTTGATGTTCTGCCCCAGCTCTTCCCGCAGCGCCTGTTGAACTTCGCTGGCGTGCTCAACTGTCCGGCGGGCCCCTTCGAGCTGCTTCCCCAACTGCTCGGCGACTTCCAGGGCCAAGCCCTCGTGGCTCTCGGCCAGGGGCTCGGAGCGGAAGCCGTGCTGTTTGAGCGCCGTCTCCAGTCCCCACCGGTTCTTCTTGCTGGAGACGGCGATGAGCTTCTCCCGGCCGCCCTCTCGATGGAGGGAGAGGATGATGCTCCGGTCGCCTACCTCCTCGCTGACCGATGGGACCTCTCGTTCAAGGAGCGACCCGGTGGCGAAGTGGAGGAAGTTGAAGTTGCCCAGTTCCTCCAGAGGGAGGGCCACGCCGCGGAACGGTTCCAGCTCCAGGAGCATGGCCTGCAGCTCGGGGATGCGCTCACGAGCGCCGGCCGAGGACGCCTCCACCCGACGAAGCTGTCGGCGGATGGCCTCCAACTGTGACTGTACCTCATCCAGCTTGAAGGGGGCGTGGAAGTCCACCGGGGCCTCGGGGTCGAGGCGGAGGTCGAGCTGGATGGCGAACTCCTCCAGGCGTCGACGCACCTGCCGACAGCGGTCGGTCTGGGTCTCCAGGTCGGGGCTTTCGAGCAGCCCTTCCGTGTCCTTCTGTCTGGCCTGGGTGATGTGCATGGCGCCCAGCTCGGCCAGCCCTTCGGTCACGGCCTGCACGTCCCGCTCCAGGACCAGCAGGTTCAGACGCTTCATTCGCACCGGTCGAAACATCAGCGACCACCCTCCCCGGCCGGTACGGGCACCAGCCGACCGGTCACCTCGGGCCAGGGGAGCTCGTAGCGCAGTCCCTCGACCACCTTGATGAGGTTGGCCAGCTCGGCCCGTTTGAGGTAGTAGAAGGCGACGAGGGCACCACCGTCGAGCATCGACCGGTAATACTGTCGGTTGGCCAGTCGGTAGAGCCTCTGGGCCATCGCGTCTTCCAGTTCGGGCAGGCTCACGGGCACGCTGCTCAGGTGAAGCACCTCCAGGGCCCGCAGCGGCTGCAGTATCTCGCCCAGA
>CAZIBA010000143.1:0-6053 GCA_964536795.1 uncultured Planctomycetota bacterium
CCTCGGCCGCCGCCAGCACCGCCGGCCTGGCCCCCTCCAGCTCCAGGTTGCCGGCGATGAGCACCAGGGCGAGCACCTGGAACCTGAGCCCGTGGAACGTGGGGGACCCGTCGGGGTTGTTGCCGACCTGGATAGTGAACCCGACGGTGTCGCGCTTACGCTCCGGGCTGGCGGCCGTGATTGCTGCCAACCTACTGGTCGTGCTGTAGAATAGATCGGTGAAGACGGGCAGGGAGGCGCTGATCTGCGAACTGACAAGGCGAGTGGCCTGGTCCCTGGGCAATGCGGACAGGTCCTGACAGGCCTTGAGGAACCGACGGTTGCTTTTGATGGATTCCAGCGTCCAGCGTCCCACGTCCCGGTCGAAGGGGAAGCTGGTGACGTGCCCCGGGTCCGACGGGGCCCCCGGCCAGAAGTACATGGAGGGCTGGGAGAGCTTTTCGACCGTCTGCTCGACGGACTCCTTGCTGAGCTCGTCGACCTGCCCGGCGATCCTTGTGAGGAGGCCCCCGCAGGAGCGCCAGCGCTCGGGCCTGATCTTCTCGCGGGCTGCCTCCAGCCAGGCGCCGCGACCGACCTGCTCCCCACTCCCAGCCACCCCCGAGGTCGCTGGCGTGACCGTACACGCGGCCGCCACAACCAGCGCCGTCAACACAACCAGAGCCACGCGTGACCTGAGGCCAAACCCACGGACGTACCTGCGCCGACTCATCGCTCCGCTCTCCCATGCCCCCCTGGAGCCTTCGCGTCCATCGCGCAGAGCGGAAGCCAACGAAGGGAGTAACCGTGTCCACGCAAGAGAATGAAAGGTCTTGCCCCGGCACCAGGAGCATGCTTCAGAGGAACGCGCGAGCTGCTGTGACTATTCAAGACTTGACCCCCACTCAATCATTACCTGTACCACCTACTGCGTCGTCTGTCAAGGAGAAAACGGAAAAAACGAGGGCAATGTTGGGTACATACGAAAGGGGCGGCATAGTGCAGCGGCGCTGCTTCAGCCCGGGGCAGGTTCACATCGGTGGCCAGTGGATGGAGTGACCCTGACCGAAGAAGAAGAGGAGGTCGATGAGGAAGCTGACCGTCACGCCCAGGGTGTAGCCCACCAGCATGCCCAGGAAGAAAGGTCGGCAGCGGCGGTAGAGGTTGATGCCCCCCACCCGGAGGATGACCATCTTGGTGCCCCAGGTGAGGAAGACGGCGAAGGCCGAAGCCCGGATGGGCCAGTTCCAGCCGATGGCGAAGCCCACGGGGTGGAAGGGCCACCAGGACAGTCGGTAGCGGACGGCCGTCAGGATACCCATCACCACCACTCCGATGCTCCAGAAGGTGAGTCCCTCCCACTGCACGGGTGGCTGGTTCTTCTGCACGGCGGTGATCTTGTTGTAGGCCCATTGACCTGCGTAACGCCCCCCGCCCCAGTTCTGGGCTCCCGTCTGGTTGCCCAGATAGGCCCAGGCAATGAAACAGACCACCAGCCCCAGCGCACCGAAGATCACCACCGACCACCCCACCGTCCGCTTGCCCTTGTGGAAGAAGTCGCTGAGGCGAGCGGAGTTGGAGGCCGAAGGCATGAAGCCCCCTTTGTTCATGGCCCGCATGGTCTGCATCAGGGAGAAGCCGGCCAGGTTGTCCGGCGTAAAGCGAGTGCTGCCCAGGAAGTCGGGGATGAGCCAGGTCGAGTCCATGGGGGAGCGGAGCGACACGAGTCCGGTCATGGCGATGACCTTGGCCAGCCCCAGGTAGACGATAAGGCTGGAGAGCAGAAAGAGGGCTGCCTGGTAGTACTCCATCCCGGCCGAGTGAAGCCAGCCCACCAGGAAGAGGAAGGCCAGGACCAACCCCCAGACGGCCACCCGGTAGCTGAGCAGCTCCTGGCTGTCGTCGACTTCGGGAGCATTGGCGAAGGCCTTGCGGAGAACCTGGGCCAGGTGGCGACGACCCATGTAGAGGCCCCAGAGCACGAAGAAGGCCAGGGCCCCCATGCACTGGTAGTACTGACCGGTGTCGGCGTTGGTGGCCGCACCGAGACGTTGGGTGATGCCGACCTGGAGGATGGCGAGGATGTGGAAAAACCAGATGGAGAACAGGAACTCGGTGGAGGTGAAGTAGGCGAAACCGATGACGTAGAAGTCGAACTTGTAGTAGAGGTCCGGGAAATCGCGACCGATGCCCACCCGGCCGTAGTCCAGCAGCGTCATGCTCGGCCACTGGGGGTAGAAGTAACCCACGGAGTTCCACATGATGACGGCGAAGGGGACGGCAGCGCCGACGATGAACAGACGGTTCCGAAGCAGCCGGGGGAGCCAGCGCGACCCTTCGGCCGGCTCGGTCCCCCGGGCCAGCGAGGCCACCACCTCGGGCATGGGGAAGGGAAGCCTCTCGTGTTCGTCCCACTGCCGACGAAGGATGACGGCCATGGCCACGCAGGCGAAGAGAACGACCCCGATGAAGGCCGTCCACCAGACCAGTGGGATAACCCAGCCCAGCCAGGGGATGGTCTCACCGGGACGCAGCCCTTCGTAGAACATCCGGGCCTCGTGGTGCTCGACACTTTCTGCTCCCACGATGGCCCACCGGCGAAGGTGGGGGAGGACGTAGTCCGGCCATTGGTTCTCGGCCGAGGCGAAGTAGAAGGGCGAGGTGATGTAGCGCATCACGTCGCGGACGATGGAGGGGATGGAGGAGCCGAGCACCCCGATCACCATCACCGCCACCAGCTCCTGGGAGGAGAGACCGCGCCAACCCAGAGCGCGAAAGGCCGGGTTCACCAGCAGGATGAGGGGTACGAACAGCATCATCAGGATGATGGGGAAGAGCTCCAGCGAGAGGAGCGAGCTACCCACCACGTTGGTGACGAAGGTGTCACTGAAGTTCATGATGAGGACGAAGAGCAGGCCCACGAGGAGGACGCGGGAGACCGAGAAGGACTCGCGGTACTGGTCCTCACGGGTGTCCAGCAGGTCGTTCCGACTCACGACTGACTTCCTCGCTCGCTTGCCCTGGTGCACCTGCCGGCGGCCGGAGGCAGAGACCTTGCCTGACCGTGACGGTCGCTGTCAATAAGAAAAGCCGACGGCCGGTGCTTCGCGGGAGCTCAGTCGCGAGGGAGCTTGGCCAGGGCTTCGTCGGGTCCGACCACCACCAGCTCGTCGCCCGAGACGATGAGCTCGTCGGCCCCGGGCACCATGAGCAGCACCTCGCCCGCGGGCTGGTCCTTTTTGGCCTGGTGCTGTCGGCGGATGGCCAGGACGGTCACCCCCAGGTTCCTGCGCAGGGCCAACTCGTCCAGGCTCTTGTGGTAGAAGGATTTGGGGGCCTTGAGCTGCACCAGACTGTAACCGTCGGCGATGGGCAGGTAATCCACCACGTTGGGAGTGGCCAGACGCTGGGCCAGTCGACCGGCGCTCTCAAACTCGGGCAGCACCACTTCCATCGCCCCCACCAACTTCAGAATCTGGGCCCGCACGGCCGACTGAGCCCGGGCGATGACCGTGGGCACGCCCATCTGCCGAAGCAGCACGGTGGCCAACAGGTTGGCTTCGAAGTTCTCACCTATGGAGACGACGGCCACGTCCACCTTGTCCACGCCCTGGGCCCGGAGGGCCTTCTCGTCGGTGGCGTCCAGACGCACGGCCTGGTCCACCGCGTCCTGGATTTCCTCGATGAGGTCCTGGTTGGCGTCGATGGCGATGACCTCCTGGCCGGCAGCGGCCAGGCCCCGGGCCAGGGTGGCGCCAAACCGTCCCAGGCCGATGACGGCAAACCTGCGTACAGCCATCGAGTGTCTCCCCGTTCAAGTCAGAGCACCGCTACTAACGTGAGTATAGTGGCAGAGAGCGGAGGGCAGGTCAAGCCCTTATCCCACCATGACCGTGCCCCGGGGGTACTCGTAATCGGTCTTGGGGCCAGGCTGGCTGATGGTCAGGACCAGAGTCAGCGGCCCGATCCGGCCCACCAGCATCACCAGACAGAGCAGGACCTTCCCCGCCCCGCTGAGTATCGGTGTGATGCCCAGGCTCAGGCCCACCGTGCCGAAGGCGCTCATCACCTCGAAAAGCACCTCCAGGAAGGTGCACTCCCGGCCGCCTTCCAGCGCCAGCAGCACCACCGTCGCCCCGGCCACGACGAAGGCGGCGCAGATGACCACGGTAATGGCCTTGTTGATGATGTCGTAGGGGATGGTGCGACCGAAGCTCTCCACCCCCCGACGGTTGCGCACGATGGCCAGCACGGCCAGGAACAGCATGGCGAAGGTGGTGGTCTTGATGCCCCCGCCCGTCGAACCTGGTGAGGCGCCCACGAACATCAGGAGCACAGAAAGGAACTGGCTCCCCGGGCTCAGGGTGTCTGTGGCCACCGAGTTGAAACCGGCCGTCCGCGTGGTGACCGACTGGAAACCGGCCGCCAGCACCTTATCCCTGAGGCCCAGCCCACTGAAGCCCTGGTTCCACTCCAACAGGAGAAAGGCCACGAAACCTCCCACCAGCAGGATGGCCGTCACCACCAGGACCAGCTTCGTCTGTAGCAGCACGATGGGTGGGTTCTGCTGGCGGCCCCGGCCGGCGGCCGCCTCGGTGATGGCCCCCCGCGCGGCCAACAGCTTCCGGGGTTTCAGCCGTCGTCTGAGCGCCGCCCGGGCCAGGTCGATGAGGTTCTGGTGTACGATGAAGCCCAGGCCGCCCACCACGATGAGCGTCATCATGGTCAGGTTCACGATGACGCTCCCCACGTAGTTCTGCATGCTGGTGGAGAAGACGGAGAAGCCGGCGTTGCAGAAGGCGCTGACCGAGTGGAAGATGCTCTGGTACAGGCGCTCCTGGAAGGGAAGCCCCGACCCCCACGAGAAGAAGAGCACCACCGCCCCCACCGCTTCCACCACCACCGTCACCAGCAGAATCTGCACCACCGTGTGGGTGACCCGCCCCACGACGTCGTAGCTGAGCACGTCCTGCATCATCAACTGCTCACGCAACCTCATCTGTCTGGCCAGCAGGAGCGAGAAGAAGGCCCCGAAGGTCATCAACCCCAGACCGCCGATCTGCAGAAGAGTCAGGATGACCCCCTGGCCGAAGGGGCTCCAGTAGCTCCCCGTATCCTGCACGATGAGGCCGGTCACGCAGACAGCGCTGGTGGCCGTGAACACAGCATCCTCAAAGAGCGGGAAATCCCCGGCTTCCGTGGCCCGCGGCGAGTAGAGCAGGGTCACCCCCGTGGTGATGACCAGCAGGTAGCTTGCCACCAGGATGTGGGGTGGACGGAAACGAGTCTGGGCCAGCACCCGCTGCAGCAGCACCGCCCGGTGGAGCAGGTGGCCCGTCAGCCAGAACCAGATGAGCCAACTGCCTGGCCCCGTCCGGGCCCCCAGACCCAGCGACAGCGGCAGGAACACCACGATGAGCAGCAGGTCGAAGGCCTGCGCCGGAAGGGCCGACCACAGTCGGCCGGTCAGCCACAGCCTCACCCCCTGCTCGGCCACGAAGAAGGCCACCAGCAGCCAGGCCACGGCCCGCAGCTTCCCCGTGTGCCCTTCGGGCACGTGGGCCCCCACCTGGGCCAGGACCGCTGCCACCCCCACCACCGCCACGATCCAGGCTCCCCTCTCGGTTGCCTGGAGGACGCGCTCTCGCTTCCGGACGTCGAGGACCATGTGAACTCCGAAACGCACCGTCGGGCCCCCTATCCTCCGGGACCCCGGCCCTTGCACGGCACCGGTCGCCCTGCAATCGTGCCCTGCCGTGGCGGCGCATATGCTACGGGGAGGGCACCGGACCGGTCAAACCAAAACCCGGACCCTCACCCCTTCCCCTCTCCCTGAGGGAGAGGGCGGAGGGCGGGGTTTCTCTGTCACAAGGGCAGCAGATTCGGTATACTTACCCTTGTGGTTCCAGTGCAGGGAACCGCCGGCCGGCGGGTCCGGCGGACAGACCTGCCTGTGGTGAGCTTGTCGAACCACCTGTGGTGAGCCCTGCTCTGCGTAGCCCGCTACGCAGCTCGTGTTTCGCAGCCCGCCGGCGGGCGGGCCGCTTCGCAGAGTAGTAGGCGGAGAAGAACTT
>CAZIBA010000144.1:0-6038 GCA_964536795.1 uncultured Planctomycetota bacterium
AGGCACCGAGCCCATCCGGGTGGACGTGCGGGTCCTGGCCGCCAGCAACCGCGACCTGCCCCGGGCCGTGGAGCAGGGCTCCTTCCGGGATGACCTTTACCACAGGCTGAACGTCATCACCATCGAGCTGCCTCCGCTTCGGGCGCGGGGCGAGGACGTCGAGCTCCTGGCCCAGTTCTTCCTGAGTCGCCTGCGGGAGGAGCTGCCCCGGGTGGTGGGCGGCTTTGCGCAGGAAGCCGTAGCCGCTATGAAGCGCTACCACTGGCCCGGGAACGTGCGCGAGCTCCGCAACGCCGTCGAACACGCCGTGGTGCTGGGCAACACCGAGACCATCCTCCCCGGTGACCTGCCTGCTTCCGTCACCCGGGGAGGTCGGAGCACACCGGCCGAAGGAGGGCCGACCGCCGATGCCACCACCCTCCGTGAGGCCGAGCGTCGGCACGTCCTCGCCATCTACCACCAGTGTGAAGGCAACAAGAAGAAGACGGCCGAGCTGCTGGGCATCAGCCGAGATACCCTCTACCGCAAGCTGAGAGAGTACCACATCGACTGAGGACCTCGCGCCACCCCCGCCCTACGCCTCCAAGACCGCCTCGCCTTCCCCTTGCGGCCCGGGTGGGACCTTCTTCAGTGCGTTGGCATTGGAGTTGCTCAATAGATACCGGGTAGGAGTTGGTGTAGCGGCCAACTGCTCGTATTATGTGACGAGCGACCTTGACCTCCGAAGCCCTCTTTGCCTTTGTTCTGAACGGAAAAGGGGGACCATCACCAACCGGGATTCCCGTCCTTGAGGACGGGCTTGGACACCCGGCGTCAAAGCCAGGGGGACGTCGGGTGTCCTATTCCCGGGCACTTCTATGTCCGTTGTTCGGACACTCACACCTTCCTGACCGCTGTCGGCGCGGGTTCTCAGCGTGGCAAATGTGGAAAAGTCACAGGTATTTCTGCGCCCACTGTTGCCGTTCTTCTTCCTCCGGAAACCTGGTCAGGACCGCCAGAGGGACCACCAGCTCCGGCCTGGCCGGTGCTGAGTAGAGCCCCTGACGCACGCGCACCGCGTCCACCTGCGTCCCCGGCTCGGGCTGGAAGCCCTCCTCCACCCAGGCCAGGGCTACGAAGTCGAAGCCGTCCGTCAGGAACGAGAAGCTGGTGACGGCGCCCACCGGTCGGCCTTGCCCGTCCACGATGACGTGTCCCGGGCGGACGCTCCTTCGCCCCCTGCCTCGGAGTCGGAGCAGGTGTCGTCTGCTTCGCCCGGCGCGCTCCATGTAGGGCTGACGTCCCACGAAGAAGGGAACGTGGAAGCGGACGATGAAGCCGTAGCCCGCTTCTGTCAGCGTGAGGCCGCACTCTCCCTCCAACTCGTGGCCGAAGAGGGGCAGACCTGCTTCAACACGGGCGGAGTCGCGGGCTGCCAGCCCGGCCGGAAGCACCCCCACCGGCTCCCCTTCCGCCAGAATGGCCCGCCATACTTCGACCGCTCGGTCCGGGTGGACGTAGAGCTCGAAGCCCATCAGCTCACCCGTGTACCCCGTACGGGCTATTAGGGCCGGGACGCCGACCACTGTGGCCCGGGTGATGCGATTGGGCGCGAGTCGGCTCAGCCGTGGGCGGTCCTCGGCCCCCCCGCACAGTCGCCCCAGGACTCCCGAGGAGGCCGGGCCCTGCAGGGCCATGCCCACCAGGGAGTCATCACCCGCCTCGCGGAGGCTCCGGAGCTTCACGTCGCCGGGCAGGAGCTTGCCGGGGAGGTCGGGGTCGATGAGCACCGAGCCCGACCGCAGGGCCCCCAGCCAATCGAGGACCCGCTCGGCGTTGGCCGCGTTGGACACGATGACGAACCGGTCTCTCTGCAAGCGGTAGAGGAACAGGTCGTCCAGGGCCACACCGTCGGGGTCCAGGGTGCAGGTGTACTGGGCCTCGCCCGGGTCCAGCCGGGAGACGCAGTTGGCCAGCGCTCCCTCGAGGAAGGCCAGGGCATCGGACCCGGCCACCTCGAACAGGCTCATGTGAGAGACGTCGAAGAGCCCGCCTGCGCTGCGCACGGCCCGGTGTTCGGCAAACGTACCGGCCGGGTACTCCAGGGGCATCTCCCAGCCGGCGAACTGAGCCATCTTGGCCCCTGACTGACGGTGGAGGTCGTAGAGGACCGTTCGGCGGACGGGAAGCTCCGGCGGCCGATACTGGTAGCTGGGCAAGGCCGACGGGCGCTCCTGCTCGGCAAGCTCACCGATGAGCGTCCGTTGGCCGACGAAGTAGGGTTTGGCGAGGCCGAAGAGCTGGGGGTGTTCCCGGTAGGCGTCGGCGGCATTCTTCGCAGCTACCGGTTGGACGGCCTCGACTGCTTGAAGCAGTTCGTCGCTCAGGAGTTCTGCTGGAGCATCCTCGACCAGTGCGGGGCCTTCAACCTTGGCCTGGAGGTCGGAGGTGTCAAAGAGCAGATACCCGTCGGACAGACCCTCAAGCCAGCTCCGTACCTCCTCGGCGCGGTGCTCGTTGGTCAGGAGGAGCCAGCGCTCCTCTCTCCCTTTACTTCCCAGGGGTGCGACCAGGACATCGTCGATAATCGATGCATCGCTGCGGAGCAGGAGTCCGTGGACCAGCTCCTGGGCCGAAGCGTGGCCAAGAGTCCGGCACGTCAGGAGCTCCTCCAAAGCCAGACCGACCTTTTCGCCGCGAAGGAGCAGCGCCCTGCGACCCCCGATCACGGTCACCGCCGGAGCGACGACGGACAAGGGGCCTGAGCCCCCTGCCTGCGGCCGGGGTGGGTAGGGAAGCTCCTCGACGATGGCTCGGACCCGTCGGCGGGCCTCTTCCAACACCTCGGCGGGGATGCGGCCCCGGCAGCGCTGCTTTCCCCCTGGTACCCACACCGCACAGGTGTGGACCTGGCCCAAGATGGATTTGACAATGGCGGCCAACTCGCGAATATGCTCTCGGGTGACGCCCCTCTGGGTGAGCCAGGGCATCCCCATGCGAAGGCCGCTGGCCTGCCCGGCCGTTGGGTCGCCCGGAAGGACGTTCTTGTTGACCACGATGCCCACCAGCTCCAGCAGCCTGGAGGCGATCTCACCGTCCAGGGGGACCTCGGGGTCACCCTCCACGGGGAAGGGCTTCAAGTCGACCAGGAGCATGTGGGTGTCAGTGCCCCCGTACTCCAGCGCGAAGCCTTCCGCGCGCAGGCAGTCGGCCAGGCAGGCGGTGTTATCGAGGATGGCCTGCTGGACCTCGACGAACTCGTTTCGGCGCTCGTTGATGACCTCGAAAAGCCGGGCGATGGCGGCGATGGACTGGAGGTGCGGGCCGCCCTGGATGCCCGGGAAGACCGCCTGGGCGAACGTCTGGCCCAGCTCCCGGTCGGTCGTGAGGATGACGGCCCCTCGGGGGCCCATCAGGGTCTTGTGGGTGGTGAAAGTGACGACGTGGGCGTGGGGCAACGGGTTACTCAGGAGCCCAGCGACGACCATCCCGGCCAGGTGGGCTACGTCGGCCAGGAGGTAGGCGCCGACCTCGTCGGCGATGGCCCGGAGCTCGGCCCAGTCGAAGTCGTAGGGGTAGGAAGAAGCACCCCCGATGATGAGGCGCGGTCGGTGCTCCCGGGCCAGGGTCCGGATGGCCTCGTAGTCCAGCTTGCGGGTGTCGGGGTCGATGCCGTAGGAGACAACCCGGTAGCTCTTCCCGGAGAAGTTGAACTCGGAGCCGTGTGTGAGGTGCCCGCCGTGGGAGAGGTCCAGGCCCATCAGGGTGTCGCCCTGCTTCAAGAGGGCGGTCTCGACGGCCAGGTTGGCCGCGGCCCCCGAGAGGGCCTGGACGGCCGCAGCGATCTCCTCTGCGGGCGGACTGTCCTCCAGGGCGGCCCAGGCCTGGGCGATGAAGCGCTGGGCCAGCAGCTCGACCACGTCGGCCCCGGAGGTGCCCTTGTAGTAGCGGCCGTCGGCCAGTCGTCGGCGCCAGGCTTGGAATACCTCGGCATCGGTGGCGTAGCCCCGGGGGTCGTGGCAGAGGGGGACCTCGGGTCGGCCCTCGGCGTAGACGTGGGAGAAGGGGGAGGCGAGCGCCTCCCGGGCCTGGGGCAGGCAGATGCTCTCGGAGGGGATGAGGATGAGGGACTCCCACTGTCGGCGGGCCTCCTCGGCGCAGGCTTCCTCGACGGCGGAGGCCCCCTCCGTCCCTGCTGATTCGTAGGCGAACATGGCTCTGTCGTGTCCTTCCCTATCGCTGCGCTGGTGTGATGACGGGCTCCCACGGAGGGCCCGGAGCTACGGGCTCAAAAAGGCCACGTCAGGTTTGCGGTTGGCCAGCACCTCATCCGGTCGGCTGACCGGGGTGTTCGCAGGCATCGCCTCGAAGGCTTCCGGGTCGGTCCGGGCAAGTTGGGCCAGCTCGATTGCCGCGTCGGCGAAGGCGTCGAGTGTCTCCTTGGACTCGGTTTCGGTGGGCTCGATCATCAGGGCCTCGGGGACGGTGAGCGGGAAGTAGACCGTGGGCGGGTGGAAGCCGAGCTCGATGAGCCCCTTGGCGATGTCGATGGCCCGGACGGGCTTGCCCTCCCCCTCGGGGAAGCGGGCGCTGGCGACGAACTCGTGCATGCAGAGGCGGTCGTAGGGGATTGGGTAGTGGTCGGCGAGTCGAACCCGCAGGTAGTTGGCGGCCAACACGGCGTGTTCGCTCGCCCGTTCCAACCCGGCCCGGCCCAACTGCAGAACGTAGGCGTAGGCCCGCAGCAGCACCCCGAAGTTGCCGTAGAAGGGGGCGATGTAACCGATGCTCCCGGGCAGGTCGTACTCCAGGGTGTAGGTGCCGTCGGGCCGCTTGGTCACCACCGAGGCGGGCAGGTGTTCGACCAGTTCCCGGCACACGCCCACGGGGCCGGCCCCTGGTCCCCCGCCGCCGTGAGGCGTGGCGAAGGTCTTGTGCAGGTTGAGGTGGACCACGTCGAAGCCCAGGTCGCCCGGCCGACACTTGCCCAAGATGGCGTTGAGGTTGGCGCCGTCGTAGTACATCAGGGCGCCGACGGCGTGGGCCAGGTCGGCCACCTCGCGGATGCGGGGGTTGAAGAGTCCCAGGGTGTTGGGGCAGGTGAGCATGACCGCACCCACGTCCAGTCCCAGGGCCTTTTCGAAGGCGCTCATGTCCATGAGGCCCTCTCCGTCGGAGGGGACGGTGACCACCCGGTAGCCGGCCAGGGCGGCGCTGGCCGGGTTGGTGCCGTGAGCGCTGTCGGGTACGATGACCTTGGTCTTGGTGCTGCCCCGGGCCTTCTGGTAGCGGGCGATTATCATCATGCCGGTGAGTTCGCCGTGGGCCCCGGCCAGTGGCTGGAGGGTGAAGGCGGCCATTCCGGTGATCTCCGAGAGCAGTTCCCCCAGGTGGTAGAGGACCTCCAAGGCCCCCTGGGTGAGCATGCCGCCCAGGCGCAACTGAGGAAGGAGCGGGTGGAGGTCCCGGAAGCCCTCGTAGCCGGCCACCTGCTCAGTGAACTTGGGGTTGTACTTCATGGTGCAGGAGCCCAGGGGGTAGAAGCCGGAGTCCACCCCGAAGTTCCGTCTGGCCAGTTCGGTGAAGTGACGGACCACGTCCAGTTCCGAGACCTCGGGCAGAGGGGCGGGCTCCGTCCGCAGGTATCCCTCGGGAAGGGAGACCTCCTCGGGGACGTCGCACTCGGGTGGCAGCACCCCCCGGCGGCCTGGAGCGCCCTTCTCGAAGATGAGCTTCATAGGACCGCCCCCAGAGCCTCGGCGAACATCCCGATCTCCTCCCGGGTGCGCTTCTCGGTGACGGCTACCAGCAGACAGCGCTCCAGGCCCGGGTAGTATCGGCCCAGGGGGAAGCCCGCAGTGAACCCCTTCTCGATGAGGCGGTTGACCACCTCACCGGCGTCCACAGGCAGCCTGAGGGCGAACTCGTTGAAGACGGGGGCCTCGGTGAGGGGCTGCACGCCGGGGATGGCCAGCAGCCGACGACGAGCGTAGGCCGCCTTGGCCGCACAGGTGTGGGCCACCTCCCGAAGACCCTCCTTGCCCAGGAGCGACAGATAG
>CAZIBA010000145.1:0-6031 GCA_964536795.1 uncultured Planctomycetota bacterium
GGCCGGTCCTCCGGGAGCAGGCTCAGCGTCTCTGCCATCACCTGACGCAGAAGTACCGGCCCCTCCCCCACGCTCACTCCCCCAACGGCATAACCGGGGAAGTCCAGGGCCATCAGGGCCTGGGCACACGACCGGCGGAGGTGCGCGAACGTGCTCCCCTGGACGATGCCGAAGAGGGCCTGGTCCGTCCGCCGATGGAACTTCAGACTCCGCTCGGCCCAGCGTACCGTCCGCTGGGCGGCCCGACGGGCCCTGGCCTCCTCGACCGGATAGCTCACACACTCGTCCAGAGGCATAATGATATCAGCCCCCAGCCGGTTTTCAACCGCAATCACCTCCTCCGGTGTCAGCTCCATCCTCCTGCCGTCCACCGGCGAGGCGAAGACCACGCCGGCCTCCTCCACCTCCACCAGTTCGGCCAGCGAGAAGACCTGGAAACCCCCACTGTCCGTGAGCATGGGCCCCGACCAACCGGCGAAGCGGTGCAGCCCCCCCAGCCGCTCCACCGTCTCGGAGCCTGGCCTCAGGTCGAGGTGAAAGGCGTTGGCCAGCAGCATCTCGACGCCGGCCTCTTCGAGCTGCCTGGGGGTCAGGGCCTTGGCCGTCCCCTGGGTGCCCACGGGCATGAACAGGGGTGTCTCCACCACGCCGTGCGCCGTGTGCAGGCGCCCCACCCGGGCCGAGGAGCCCGGGTCACGGGCCACCACCTCGAAGCCGAAGGCCCCCTCCCCCGCCGGCCCTCTGCCGCAGGCCCTCGCTGGCGCGCCCCGGCGCTGGCCGGCAGCGGGGTCGGCGCCTCCAGGAGCGCTCGACTCCGGGCGCCGGTCGGCGTCCGGCTCGGAGGGCGGGGAGCCTGCCGCCGGGCTGCTCATGGGTAGATGCGCATCAGTTGGGCACCGGGGTAGTAGTAGGTCAGGATCTCCCGGTAGTTCCGGCCCTCCCGGGCCAGACCCTGGGCCCCCCACTGACAGAGGCCCACACCGTGCCCGAACCCCCGACCATGGAAGAGGAAGCCGGCGGAGGTCCGAGTGATGGTGAAGTTGGCGCTCTTCACCCGCCGGCCTCCCAGGGCCAGGCGGAAAGCGTAGGCCCCCAGCCGCCGGGTCCCCTGCGGGCCCGACACGGCCACTTCGGTGGCGAAGCCCGAGTCCGCCCGCCCGGTCACTCTGACGTCCGTCACCGGCCCGGAGAAGAGCTCGCGCCCGGCCAGGGCCTCGGCCACCTGCTGGGCCGGGATGGTTACCGACCAGCGGTAGGCCGGGGAGGCCCGGCAGTGGTTGCAGGACACGCCCCGAAGCACGTCCAGACGGAGCCGGCTGGGCCAGACGTCTTTCACGTCCGTGGTGCATCCGCCACAGGTGGAATGGAAGTAGGCCGGGAAGGTCCGCCCCTCCACGGTCAGGATGACACCGCGGGTGGCCTCCACGAGGCGCTGCACCCGGGAGTTGCTGACGGAGAGGCCCCTGTAGACCTGGGCGGCCTCGGTCGCGCCGAGGTCGTAGAGTGGCGAGTTGGCCGTCTTGGCTTCGTAGAGGGCGTAGGTGCGGGAGGCGACGACCTGGGCCTTGAGGGCGTCGTCGTCGAAATAGAGAGGCATCTCCGCGGCCAGCACCCCGGTCAGGTAGCTCTCCACGTCCAGCTCGTTCACCACCGTAATCCCGTCGCCTACCCTGAAGCAGAGCAGGTCACCGGCGTAGGCGTTGCCCCTGAACCTCAGAGGCCGGTCCTCGGATGCACGCAGGCGGATCGCCTCCGAAGCAAAGGTCCCCTGACCGATGCGGAACCCCCGGCCACTGGCAGCCAGGGTGGAGAGAGGAAGCTTACTTCCGGAGTCCCGCAGTTGACCGCTTGCCTCTTCGGTCACCTGGTAGGCACCGTCGCAGGCAACGGTCAGCTCCCCTGCCTCCGAGCTCCGGGCCAGGGCCACACGCACCAGTGGGGGGCCCGAGTAGAGGATGGCCTCCAGGACGGCCGGGCCACGCTCCAGTCCCGGCTGACAGGAGACCAGCAGCGCCGCACACACCGCACAGACGGCCACGATCCACACCAGCGCCGTCACCATGCGCTCCGGGAGTCGTCTCCGCCGCGCTCCCTTTTCCCAGAAGCCCCGGTCGTTCACGACGCACCTCCGCCGGGCCCGGGCCCCGGCGCCCGTCCTGTCCTCCTCACCCCGCCTCCCTCGCTCGCCTCCGGGCTCCGGTACAGGTGAAGCCCGGTGTTCCGGTAGCGGTCGAACTCGCTGAAGATGCAGCCACAGTACTGCTGACGGTAGAGGCTCCTGCGACGGGCCTCCTCGTGTCCCCGCTTGGCCAGGGCCCGCCAGTCGGCAGCGACGAAAGTGACCCCGGCCTCCCGGGCCGCTTCCTCACCCGCCTGGCGGACCAGCTCGTGGCCCTGGTGGACGCTGGCCAGGAGCGTGGTGGTGACGTGGTCGAACCCCAGGTCGGCGGCCCGTCGGGCCACCCCGCGCAGGCGAAGCCGGTAGCAGTCGCTGCAGCGCTCTTCGTCCTGCCAGTCCACCTGGAGGAGGAACTCCCGCAGGCCGTAGCCCTCATCGAATGACAGTGGCCACCGCCGTTCGCAGGCCAGGATGCGGACCGCCTTCAGTCGTCGTCGGAACTCCAGGAGTGGATGGATGTTGGGGTTGTAGAAGCAAGCCTGCCAGCGGCCGTCCGGGCCAACGAGCCCGTCCCACTCGGGCGCACAGGCCAGCCAGCAGGGAGCACAACACACGTGAGCCAGCAGCTTCATAAGGCCGCATCCCGGTCAGGGCAGCCTTCACGAACAGCCTGTGAGCTTCAGACCCTGGTCGCTCAGCTTCTGCTTCACCTCATTGAGGGAAACCTGACCGAAGTTGGGAGAGGCCAGGAGTTCCTCGCCCGACTTGGCGACCAGCTCAGCGAGGGTGGTCAGACCCAGCTCTTCCATGCAGCGTCGGCTGCGGACACTGAGCTCCAGTTCGCTCAGCGGTCTGGCCAGCTTGTCCTGGAGTTCAGCCTGTTCCCGCAGGCGGTCGGCAGCGCTGCCTCCCACCTCGTCGCCCTCCTCCAGGGCCTGACCCAACCTCAACCCCTTCTGGGCCATGATGGCCTTGATCTCGGCCAGCGAGGTCTCGCCGAAGTTCTTGCGGGCCAGCAGGTCCGCCTCGGAGACCTGGGTCAGGTCACCCAGTGTACTCACGTCCATCTGCTCCAGACACTTCTGGGAGCGGACCGAAAGCTCGAAGTCGGTGATGGGGGTGTTGAGCACCCGTTGCATCTGTTCCGCGCGCTTCAGTTCCACCTCGTCCACCACCTCGATAAGCGTGGCCCGGGCGTCCTTGAGGAACAGGGAGGCCCGGGGGTGGGCCGGGACAGCGGCCAGCACCCGCCGGTAACAGGTGATGGCCTTCTCCGGTTCGCCCCGGTCCTCGTAGAGGATGCCCAGGTTGACCAAGGCGTTGACGTAGGTGGGCTGGAGTTCTGCGCAGCGCTCGTAGAGCTCGATGGCCTGCTCGTCCTCGCCGCCCAGGTCCAGGGAATAGGCCAGTCGGAAAAGGGTCGGGGCATGGTCCGGGTCCAGCTCCAGTGCCCGGTGGTACATCTCTCGGGCCACCAGCACCTCACCCGAGCGCTCGGCCACGAACCCACGGGCCGTCCAGTAAGCCGGTGCCTCGTGACTCTCTGCGGGCAGGTCCTCCAGGATGGTCTGGGCCTCGTCCGTCTCACCCAGCTTCCCCAGCACCTCGGCCAGGAGCACCTGGGCGGCCAGGTACTGACCCTCCCCCTTGCCCACCTTGCGCAGCGTCATCTGGGCCTCTTGCCGGAGGCCGATGGAGGCCAGGCAATGGCCCTGGTAGTACCTGGCGTTCTCCTGCTTCTTCAGCCTCCCGAAGACCTCGGCCGCCTCCCGGCTCCGGCCCAGCATCCACAAGACCAGCCCGTGGGCGAAGGACAGCCGGGCCACCGTCTCCGGACTCCGTTTGGCCTTGATGGTATCGGGCAGCTCCCGAGCGAGATCCCGAAGCTCCCGGTGGGCGTCGCCGTCCAGGGCGATACGCCGACGGAGCTCGTCCACCACCTCGGCCGTGAGCGCCTCATCACCCGTCAACCGGTCTTCCACAGAAAGCTGCTCTTCCGACATAGTCACCTCCGTGTGCCCTCCATGCACTCCCAACCGCCGGTGAATCACGCCCGGCCACAGCAAACGTGCGCGCGACCGACAAGCTTCGCTTGTCTCGGCTGTCTGCACTGCTTGACCGACTCGTGCTTCGTAGGGAAGCGGGCAAGACGAGAGAGGCGGTGCCTCCCTCCAGCAAACCTCAACTGAACCGGATAGTATACCCCATCTACGCCGCCGCGCAAGCGCGCGACTTCCTTTCGTTTTTTCGGTTGTCTCGCCTGGTCGAAAGCAGTCTACTGGCGCCGTCGTCTCGCCCTCCCGCCTTTGGACGGGCTGAAGGGCCAAAGGCAAGGGGCTTGAGCCCCTTGTCCGCCTATGCATAGCCGCCGAGCAAGGAGGTCCTGCATGAGTGGGTACAGGCAGCTCATCTGGACATTGATAGGAGGAGTGACGCTCATGGCCGCAACCAGCGGACGGGCCCGGGCCGGCACCCACACCGAAGCCATCACCACGTCGCCCACCACCTACGCCGTGACCATCCCCACAGAGGCCGAGGTCAAGGACCTCTCACTCACCATCGAGAACACGGGCCCTGTGCCAGTGGTCAACCCACGCGTGACTGTAAACGGTCGCCTGGACTGGTTCGACAAGGAAAGCATCGCCAAAGAGGCCCTGAGCTCGGCCAAGACCGATGAAGAGAAAGCCGTGGCGCTCTGGGAGTTCGCCCGCACCCAGCACCAGCGGATGACCCCTCCGGGCGACCGTTTCATCTCCGACCCCGTGGTGATGTTCAACGTCTTCGGCTACGGGAACTGTGGCTGCATCTCACCGGCCCTGGCCACCCTGGCCGAGGCGGCGGGCTTCAAGGGCCGGGTGTGGGAACTCCACGGGCACACCGTCAGTGAAGCCTACTACGACGGCGCCTGGCACATGCTGGACGCCGACACCGGGCGCATGTTCCGTGACCCGGACGACAACCACATCCTCTCCGTGCGGGAAATCCAGGACCGGGGTCTCTGGCGGTTGTTCAAGAAGGACAACCGGGGCTACGACGAGCACGGCTACGACAAATGGAGGCTCAGCAACCACACCATGGCCATCACCTTGAGGCCGGGCGAGAAGCTGGTGCGCACCTGGAGGCCGTCGGGGAAGTTCTACAACTACTGGGCCCACGACCGCTACAAGCCCACCCAGGCCTGGCTCCTTCCCCCCACCCGCTACGCCAGCGGCGAGCTCGTCTTCCGTCCCAGGTTCAGCCTTGAGGCCCTCGACCGCGACGCCGGCGACTGCGAGTTCCTCCTGCCCCGGGCCCGCGGCCAGGCCGGTCCTGCCCTGAGGGTGGAGCCGCCAGCGGAAGGCGTGGAGAGAACGCGCCGACAGGGTCACGTCACCTACCACGTCAAGAGCCCCTACGTCATCGTCGGTGGGCGCTTCGAGGCCACCTTCTTCCGGGGCCGACACTCGGGCCGCGACTGGATTTCGGTCGCCGTCAAGAACGCCTGGACAGTTGACCGGGAGGACGCCGAGGAGGGCTGGGTACGGGTCTATGGCGCGGCCTGGAGAAGCGACGTGGGCGAGCTCCCCACCGTGGTCGACTTCGGTCACCTGTTCAACACGGCCGAGCGGGACCGGGAGGGCATCTACGAGTACGACATCCGTTTCGAGTTCGCGGCCTCCGACCCGGCCGAAGGCACCGTGGGGATGAGCGACCTGATTCTGACCACCGAACTCCAGGTCGCCCCCCTCTCCATCCCAGCCCTCGAATCAGGCGAGAACACCATCCACTACTGGGACGAAACCGAAACCGACCACACCCTGCGCATCACCCACACCTGGGAAGAGGCCAAATGACCCCTCCAATCAACCCACCCACTCCGGGGGTGGGGGGACGTCGGTGGGGACGCCACCGGCGCGGAGGGAGTTGGTGGCC
>CAZIBA010000146.1:0-6024 GCA_964536795.1 uncultured Planctomycetota bacterium
CACAGGCCCAGACCTTCCACACCGACCAACTGCTGCACGCCGTCGAAGTGCTGGCCCAGGCCCGTTTCCAGCTTCGTACCGTGATCGACGCTCAGGTGCTGGTGGAGGCGCCGCTCCTGGAGTTGACCCGGCTGGACGAGTTGCGGTCCCTGGGCGAGCTGGCAACCAAGGTCGAGGAGCTGGGTCGACGGGCCCGGTCGGTCCGGGGTGGGGCGGGAGCTTCGCCGGCCGTCGTCTCGCGGCCGTCGGCGGGACGGAGAGGGGAGGAGGTCCAGCCTGGGCGGGGCTCGGCGGCCCCCTTTGGTGAGACCCATCTGCGGATGGCCCGGGGCTCGTGGGCAGAGCTGGCCAACCAGGTGGACGGCCCGGCCGGACAGCTCCTCACTCACCTGGTCCCCGTGGCCGTGTCGGGCTCCGAGCTGTTGCTGACCTGGAACGCCGGGGAGGAACCGGAGGACACGACCCCCCTGGCCGAGGCCCTGAGAGCCGCCGGCGACTTCCTGACCACCAGGCTGGGGCAGCCCGTGACCGTCGCTGTGCGACCGACGGCCAGCCCCGCGGACGGTGAAGAAGAGCCCGTCTCGACGGAAGCGAATGAGCCGGCTGCCGGCGCTGCTCGCCCGGGAGGGGGTCGGCGGTCCAGGCTGAACGGAGACCTGGTGGAGCGGGCCGTCGAGCTGTTCGAAGGGACCGTTGAGGAAGGAGACGATTGAACCATGCTCAAAGGTCTGGGTGGCATGGGCAACATCATGAAGCAGGCCCAGAAGATGCAGCAGCGCCTGGCCGAGGTGCAGGAGGAGCTGAAGCAGCGTGTCGTGGAGGGCTCGGCCGGTGGAGGCATGGTGGTGGTGGCCGTCACCGGCTCCCAGGAGGTAGTCTCGGTGAAGATCGACCCGGAGGCCGTCAACTCCGAAGAGGCCGAATTGCTCGAGGACATGGTGCTGGCCGCAGTGAGCCAGGCCCTGGAGAAGTCCAGGCAGTTGGCCCAGGAGGAGATGGCCAAGGTCACCGGGGGGCTCAACCTGCCGGGGCTGATGTAGGTGGGAGAGGGGATGCCGGCGTACGGTGAGGTGATGGGTAGACTGCTCGTGGAGCTGGGGAAGCTGCCGGGCATCGGCCCCAAAAGTGCCGAGCGGCTGGCCACCCACATCCTGCGGAGCTCCCGCCAGGACGCCTTCGCCTTGGCCCAGGTCATCCGCGAGGTCAAGGAGAGGCTTCGTCGATGTTCCCGCTGCGCCAACGTCTCTGAGACCGACCCCTGTCACATCTGCAGTGACCCCCGTCGGGATCACTCCCTCATCTGTGTGGTCGAGGAGGTCCGGGACGTCCTGGCCGTCGAGCGCACCGGGGCCTACCGGGGGCTGTACCACGTGCTGGGAGGGCGCCTGGCCCCCCTGGAAGGTGTGGGTCCGGAGCAACTGACCACACGGGAGCTGGTCGGCCGGGTCAGGGAGGGGGCCGTCGAAGAGGTGATAGTCGCCACCAACCCCACGGTGGAGGGGGAGACGACGGCCCTTCACCTGGGCGAACTGCTCAAGCCGCTGGGGGTGAAGGTGAGCCGGCTGGCCCGGGGGATGCCGGCCGGGGGGAGTCTCGAGTATGCCAGCGCGGCCGTGGTCGGCGACGCCCTCCGCGACCGCCGACTGCTGTAGAGCCCGTCGCTGACACCAGGGAGGTGAAGAGGCCACGGGTGTAAGGACGGGTCTTCGGGACCGTCCACCGAGAGACCTGAGGTCTGTCCCCACTCAAGTGGTCTTGAGGCAACTGCGATGCCCATGGGAATGGAGCACAGGCTGGAAGCGCGACTTGAGCAGCGCCTCCGGCTCTCCCCGCGCATCATCCAGTCCATCGAGATACTGCAGCTTCCCCTGCTGGCCCTGGAGGAACGGGTGGAGCAGGAGCTCCTGGAGAACCCCGTGCTGGAGCTGAGCGAGGAGCAGCCGGGTGGTGAGGGAGAGGAGTCCGAAGGGGAGGACGGGTCCGAGGAGCAGGCCGGCGAGGAGGGGGACGAGGACGGGGCCGGGGAGCTGGCCGGTGAGAGCGCGGCCGAGGCGGGCGAGGCGGACGAGATCGTTCCCGAGGAACCGGACGACTTCGAAGGGGTGGAAGAGCTGGTCACCGACTGGGAGGACTTCTACACCCAGACCCGCACCGTGGCCGCCGGCGACGGACCCGACCCCAAGCTGGAAGCCCTGCAGAATACGGCCCAGCGACCCGTTTCCCTGGATGAGTACCTGCTCTCCCAACTGCGCCTGGGCGACCTGTCCCCGGAAATCCAGGACATGGCCGAGCGCATCATCTACAGCTTGGACAAGAGCGGCTACCTCAACACACCCCTGGAGGAGCTGTTCTCCCCACTGTTGCCCCTGGCAGCCGACGACCAGACCCGGGCCCGGCTGCTAAGTCAGGCCGAGGAGGCCCTCCGCTTCGTCCAGTCGCTGGACCCCGCCGGCGTGGGCGCCCGCGACCTCGGCGAGTGCCTCCTGCTCCAGGTCACCGACGAACTCCCGTCTGCCGAGCTGGTCCGGGAGCTCCTGCGCCACCACCTGAAGGACCTGCTCCAGAACCGTCTGCCCGCTGTGGCCGAGGCCACCGGTCGAAGCCTGGAGGAGCTCAACGGAGCCCTGGACGCCCTGGCCCACCTCGACCCCAGACCGGGCATGGTCTTCAGCCACGACCTGGTTCCCAACGTTCTCCCCGAGCTCACCGTCCGCTATCGGGAGGGTCGTTACCGCGTCTCCCTCAACGAGGGCGACGCCCCCGGCCTCTACATCCGCAAGGACTACCGTGACCTGCTGCGCCGCCGGGACACCGACCCCAAGCTCCGGGAGTTCATCAAGAAGAAGATCCAGTCGGCCCAGTGGCTCATGGACGCCATCGAGCAGCGTCGGCGGACCATCTCCCGGGTGGCCCAGGCCATCGTGGATCGTCAGCAGGAGTTCATGGAGCTGGGTGAAGGACACCTGAAGCCGCTCAAGATGCAGGAGGTCGCCGACGAAGTGGGGGTGCACGTGGCCACCGTCAGCCGGGCCGTCTCCGGGAAGTACGTGGACACCCACCACGGTATCTACGAACTCCGCTCCTTCTTCACCGGTGGCACCATCACGGCAGAAGGAGCCGAGGAGTCCTGGGAGAACGTCAAGCAACGCATTGCCGACCTGGTCAAGGAGGAGGACAAACAGAAGCCCCTCAGCGATCAGGCCGTCGCCGACTGCCTGAAAGAAGAGGGCATCCACGTCGCCCGCCGAACCGTTACCAAGTACCGCAAGGAACTGCACATCCCCTCGGCCCGACTCCGCCGACAGTACCGCTCCATCGCTCAACCGCCCTCGCCGGAGCCGTACTCACCACCGCCGCTCTCTCCCGAGCCGCTCAGCGATCAGCCCGAGGATCCCCCGTGACCCAGGTGATGCTTATCGCTCTGCCGAGTTACAGCGCGCCGACCCCGCTGCCGGCTCCGGGGCGGGCCCACGGATGTCCTTTGAGATGACCGCGCCGACCAGGCGGAGACCACACACCTGGATCGGCCGGCTGGGGGGAGGGGCCCTGGTGCTGCTGGTCTGCTATCTGGCCTTCTTCGCCGCCCTCGGTCGTTCCAGCCTCTGGCGCTCCCAGGAGGGTCGCGTCGTCCGCATCGCCGGGCAGATGCTGCGTTCGGGAGACTGGATCGTCCCCCGGACCGACGAGTTCCGCCCGGCCACGGGCAAGCCAGCGCTCTATGGCTGGCTGGTGGCGGGACTGGGAAAGCTGCGCGGCTTGGACGAGACCACGGCCCGGACCCCCTCGGCCGTGGCCGCGGCGCTGGTGGTGCTCCTGGTTTACGGCTGGGGGACGAGCGTGATGGGTGTGCGGGGTGGGCTGGTCTCGGCCCTGATGCTGGCCACCTCGCTGAGGTTCGTGGTTCTGGCCCGGTTGGCCCGCGTGGACATGGTGCTCACGCTCTGGGTGACGCTGAGCTACCTGTTCTTCTACCTGGGCTACCGAGAGGTGAGGAGGTCGCAGCGGTGCGGCCTCCAGTCCCCTCCGGTCCCCCGTCGGTCCAAGAGGAGCGGGCCCCTTGACCTGCGCCCCCCCGGTCTCTGGTTCCTGCTGACGTACCTGGCCCTGGCCCTGGGGATGCTCACCAAGGGGCCGGTGGGGGTGATCCTGCCGGTTCTGGGCATCGGGGCCCTGCTGCTCTTTCGCCGGGAGCTCAGAGTGCTCGGTGAGATGGAGCTGCTGCGGGGTGGGCTCCTCTTCCTGGGCTTGGCCGCTCCCTGGTACGTGGCCGTGGGGGTGAGGACGGAGGGGGAATTCCTCGTCAGGTTCTTCGGCTACCAGAATCTGGGTCGCTTCTTTGGCCTGGCCATAGGCTCGGATCAGGTGAGGGTGGGGGAGCCCTGGTGGCACTACGGTCCCCACTTCGCTCTGGCTACGGCCCCCTGGGTGGGGCTGGCCCTCTGCGCCCTCCTCTGGCAGGTCTCGGCCCGGGCCCTCCCCCCCGCCCCCTCACCCGAACGGAGAGGGGCCAGGGCGCAAACGACCTCGGCCCTGGCCTGCTCCTGGTCCGTTACCGGGCTCATCTTCTTCAGCATCGCCAAGGGAAAGCGGGCCGACTACCTGCTGCCCCTGCTCCCGGCCGTGGCCCTGCTCGTGGGCGCCTTCTGGGTCAGCGTCTACCGGGCTTCGGCCCGCACCCCTGTTCGGCGGGGAGAAGGGCAGGGAGGTTGGGGGACGCCGACCTTGGCCAGGGCCTCGGCGGTGCTACAGGGAGCGCTGCTGGTCGGGGTCGCTCTTTGTGTGCTGACGGTAGGCGTTTTGGCCCCCTTGAGCGAGCGTTGGGCGAGGGGGATAGAGACCCTCCTCTTTCACCGTAATCCGTACGCGTTTCGCGCAGCGGTGGAAGCCTGCGGCCGGCACCTTGCCGGGGGTCTGCTGTTGGTGATCGGTTTGCTGGCGACGGCCTGGATTTGGTTCCGTCGCCGGTCGGAGGGCGGGACGTGGGTCGCCTTCTCCGTCACGGTGGGGTTGGTGCTGGCCTTCCTGGCTCTGCACCGGGCTTCGGTGCTCCCGGCCCTGGAGCAGTTCGACAGGGAGCGGGAGGTGGCCTCCCACATCGGCCGGCTGCTTCCCCCCGGACAGTCACTGGCCCTGCTCGGCGTCAGCGCCCACAGCCTGCTCTTCTACCTCGACCACCCCACCGAACCCCCCGAGGCCGTGACGCTGCCAGCCCTGGCCCGCGCGGCCGAGAGCCCCGAGCCCTTCTTCGTCCTCACCTCCCCGGAGCACTACGACAACCTCCCCCCGGAGCTGCGCGACCAGCTCCAGTGCATCTACCGAAGCCCGAGCCCCGCCCGCCACCTCTTCCTCCTCATAGCCAACTCAGCGGCCCGGTCACACCTGAGGGTGGACGTGGGCCAGTGAGCCACGGCCCGTACGGCCCGTGGCACAGCCGGCAGCCACCGGGAAGTCGCTGTGACGACCGGGTGGCACGGACATCAGCCCGAAGGGCTACCGCCGGTGGCGGCGCAGGCCCCTTGAAGCTGCTCAGGAAGAGAGGTCTGCCTGCGGGGTTTGACGGGCCCGGGTGTCCTCGATTTCGAAGTACTCCCGCAGCCCGAAACCGAAGAGCGAGGCCATGACGTTGCTGGGGAACACCTGGACGGCGTTGTTGTTCTCGCGGACGTTGCCGTTGTAGAAGCGACGGGCAGCCTGGATGCGGTCCTCGGTGTTGACCAGCTCCTCCTGAAGCTGGAGGAAGTTGGTGCTGGCCTTGAGGTCGGGGTAGGCCTCCACCCGCACCAGGAGCGCACCCAGGGCCCGCACCAACCGGTTCTCGGAAGCGGCCTGGCTCTCCGGGGAGCCGGTGTTGTCGGCGCACTCCTGACGAAGGCGGGTGACCTCCTCCAACAGCTCCCTCTCGTGGGCTGCGTAGCCCTTGACGGTGCTGACCAGGTTGGGGATGAGGTCGTAGCGTCGGCGGAGTTCGGTGTCGATGTTGCGCCAGGCCTCATCGCAGTGGTTACGCACCGTCACCAGGCGGTT
>CAZIBA010000147.1:0-4036 GCA_964536795.1 uncultured Planctomycetota bacterium
GCTGGCCTTCTCCACCCCCATCTCCATGGACACCAGGTCCAGACAGGTCTCCAGCAGCTCCTCCAGGTCCAGGGTGCTGGTCAGTGCCTGGCTGACGTCACTGATGGTCTCCAGCTCGTGGGTCCGTTTGGCCAGGACACCGTTCATATCGAGGAGGTGGCGCTGGGCGGAGGAGACCTCCTGCTGCAGACGGTCCTGGAGGGAGTTGAGCTCGGTGTTGGCCGTCCCCAGTCGGGTCAGGAGCTCGGTGTTGCTCTCCTGGAGCCTGCGCTTGCGCAGGGTCCGGGCCACGGTCTGGCGGAGCTCGGTGATGTCGAAGGGCTTGGTGAGGTAGTCGTTCACACCGTGGCGGAGCGCGCCCACGGCGTTCTCCACGGTGGCGTAGCCGGTGAGCATTATCAGACCCAGGTTGCGGTCCAGCTCGCGGGCCTGGCGGACCAGCTCCAGGCCGTCCATCCCAGGCATCCTCAGGTCGGTGATGAGCAGTTGGTAGCCGTCGCCCTGGAGCTTGCTCAGGGCCGCCTCACCGTCACCGGCCGACTCCACCTGGTAGCCCTCGCTCTCCAGGAGGGTCTGCAGCAACTGACGCATCCCCAGCTCGTCGTCCACCACCAGGATGCGGACCTGCTCGCGCATCCACCTCTCCTCGACACTCGGCCCGTTTCCGGTCACCCGGACCGCGACCGCCACAGCTCACCCGAACCCGAAGCCCGGACTATGCCTATCGGCAAAACCGCACCCGCCCTCCAGCGCCTACCACTGCCGCCCGCTCGTCTCAGCCCAGGGCCACGGGGAGCCTTATGAGCAGGTGGGGTCTCCCGTCTATCTCCCGTTCGGCCGTCACCTCCCCCCCGTGCACCCGGACCACCCCCACCGCCCGGGCGAAGGCCAGGGCCGCTTCACCCCCCTCCTGGTCGAAGACCCGCAGCGGATCCAGAAGTTCCTCCAGCCTGCGTTCGTCCAGCCCCTCCCCGGCCAGCAGGACGTTCACCTCCACGTTCCGGCCGTTGGCCCCGGTGGTCAGCTCCAGCGGCCTGGTGCCGGCGGAGCTGAGCGTCTCGCCCCGGAGGAGTTCGCCCAGCGCCTCGCTCAGGAGCTTCTCGTCGCCGGCCACGGGTGGCAACCCCGGGCTCAGCTCCACGGTCGGTTGGCCGGCCCCCTCCTCGCTCGAAGCCAGGACCGTGCGCACCAGCTCGTTCAGCTCCACCACCCTGCGCTTGGGACTGGTCTGCTCGGAGAGGATGAGCAGGGTCTCCACCACCCGTCCCAGACGGTCCAACTCGGTCCCGGCGCTCTGGGCCATCTTGACCAGTGCCGGGGTCTGCATCTTTCCGTCGGTGAGCATCTGGATCCACCCGGAGAGGGTGCCCAGGGGGTTGTTGACCTGGTGGGCGATGGCCCGGGCCAGTTGGCTGACGGCTTGCCGACCCACCGACCGACGGGCCTGGCGGTGGGCCCGCTCCTCTCGCTGCCAGCCCTGCTGGAGCAGGGCCAGCAGCTCTTCGGCCACCAGCGGTTCCAGGAGGTAGGCGTCGGCCCCGGCCTGGAGGAGTCGGCGGGCGTCGCTCCTGTCCTCGGCCCGGAGCCCCAGCACCACCAGGGCCCGGGGGGCGTGCTGTCTGGCCAGGGCCACTATCTCGTGCTCTTCGGGATGAAGTCCGGTCAGGCTGACGTAGAGCGCGTCCGGGGGCTGCTTCACCAGCAGGGCGCTGGTCTGGAGAGGCGAATCGGAACAGATGACGGTGAGACCCTGAGCCCGCAGGTGCTCAAGCACCGACCCGGGCGATTCCTCGCAGCTCAGGATCAACAACGACCGGCTCTCGGTCACGCCAACCTCCCGCCGACAAGGTCTCTCAGGGGCGCTCTTCAAGCACCCGGTGCGCAAGCACCAACCTTACCCCTACCTCTACTCCCAACATCGGCACAATACGCCCGGAAGTTGACTTCCGTACAAGGAGAAGGTGAAAGAACTCCAGGAGCGTGCCAGGCGGTCCGTGGCGGCAGTCCCACGTGCGCCCGGAGCGCGGGTCAGGCCCCCCTGCCCGCCCCTTCCAGCCAGACCATGAGGACGGTAAGGTCGGCGGGGCTGACGCCGGTGATGCGGGAGGCCTGACCCAGGGACGCCGGGCGGACCCCGGCCAGCTTGGCCCGACCCTCGGTGGATAGGTGGGGCACCTGGCCGTAGTCCAGGTCGTCGGGGATTCGGCGGGATTCGAGCTTCCGGAACTTCTCCACCTGGGCGGCCTGTCGGTGGATGTAGCCCTCGTACTTGGTCTTGATGGTGACCTGCTCGACGACCTCCCGGGGGTAGGGTCTCCGGGCCAGCTCACCGTCGAGCTTGGTCAGGTCGTCGAAGCTCACTTCGGGTCGGCGGAGGAGTGCCTGCAGGGTCCGGCCGCCGTGACGCTTCCGCTGGAGGTAGTCGGTGAGTTGGGCGATGAGCCCGCGCTTCTCCTCGAACCGCGCCCAGGTCTCCTCGTCGATGAGGCCCAGCTCCCGACCGATGGGCATCAGCCTGAGGTCGGCGTTGTCCTGACGCAGCAGCAGTCGGTACTCGGCCCGGGAGGTGAACATCCGGTAGGGCTCGTCGGTGCCCTTGGTCACCAGGTCGTCCACGAGAACGCCCACGTAGGCCTGGGAGCGGTCCAGGATCAGAGGCTTCTCTCCCCGCAGTTTCCGGACCGCGTTTATGCCGGCGACGATGCCCTGGCCGGCGGCCTCCTCGTAGCCACTGGTCCCGTTGATCTGACCGGCCAGGAAGAGCCCACCGACGAGCTTGCTCTCCAGTGACGCCTTGGTCTGGGTGGGAGGCACGAAGTCGTACTCGATGGCGTAGCCGTAGCGGAGCACCTCGGCCTGCTCCAGGCCGGGGATGGTGTGCAGCATTTCCTCCTGCACGTCCATCGGGATGGAGGTGGCCAGGCCGTTGCAGTAGACCTCCAGGGTGTCCAGACCCTCGGGCTCCAGGAAGACCTGGTGCTGGGGCTTGTCGGCGAAGCGCACGATTTTGGTCTCGATGGACGGGCAGTAGCGCGGGCCCGTGCTTTGTATCTGGCCGGTGTAGAGGGGCGCACGGTCCAGGTTGGCCCGGATGACGTCGTGGGTGCGCTCGTTGGTGTAGGTGATGTAGCAGGGAAGCTGGGGAAGAGAAGGGAATCCTGTCGGCTCGCCGCCGACTTCGGCGCCGCGCTCCTGGCAAGGGGCTGAAGCCCCTTGTCCCGTCTCGGTTCGGAAGGAGAAGGGCCTGGGCTCCGGGTCGCCGGGCTGCTCCTGAAGGCCGGAGTAGTCGATGGTCCGTCCGTTCACGCGCGGGGGCGTCCCCGTCTTGAGCCGGGCCACCTCGAAGCCCAACTCCCCCAAACTCCCGGAGAGCTTCTCCGCGCTCAGCTCGCCCATCCGCCCGCCCACCCGCTGGGTAGCGCCCACGTGGATGAGCCCGCGCAGGAAGGTGCCCGTGGCGAGGATGACGGCGTCGGCGTGGTAGCGGCCGCCGTCACGGGTGACGACACCCCGCACCCGGTCGTCGCGCACGACGAGGGCCTCGACCAGGGCCTGGCGGAGGGTGAGGCCGGCCTGGGCCTCCAGCGTGCGCTTCATCACGGCCTGGTAGAGCCTCTTGTCGCACTGAGCCCGGGGGGAATGCACCGCTGGACCCCGGCCGCGGTTCAGCATCCGGAACTGGATGCCCGTCTCGTCGCTCGTGAGGGCCATCTCGCCACCCAGGGCGTCGATCTCGCGGACCATCTGGCCCTTGGCCAGCCCCCCGATGGCGGGGTTGCAGGACATCTGGGCGACGTGGTCGAGGTTGATGGTCAGCAGCGCGGTCCGGGCCCCCATCCGGGCCGCGGCCAACGCCGCCTCCACACCCGCATGCCCCGCCCCCACCACCACGATGTCGAACTGCGCTTCCATAGCTCTATCGTAGCAGCCCCGGCCTCCCCTGGCAACGCGGCGAGGAGCTGGGGATGACGGTTGCGCCGGGGCTGGCCAGCCTTACACCGCTGGGTGGGATAGGCCACAAGACGTAGGGGCCGGG
>CAZIBA010000147.1:4046-6013 GCA_964536795.1 uncultured Planctomycetota bacterium
CCTACTTAAGCGGGTATGTTTATTGGCAAACGTCCCTTGCGAACCGGGAGGGCCTGCGACTTCTTCCCTTGGCCTTCGCACCCGCCGGCCGGCGGGCCAAGGCGCGCCGGGAGAGGTCCCGAACGGTTCAAGGTCAAGCGTAAGCGAGGAGGGGAAGCCAAGGTGCTGCCAGGCTTGCACCTTGGCTTCAGAGGAGGTCGTTGATGAGACTGTCCACGAAAGTACGTTACGGCGTACGGGCCATGCTGGACCTGGCCCTGCACGACGCCGCCGCCGCAGTGAGCTCCCGTGACGTGGCCGAGCGCCAGGCCACCGACGTGCCGACCTTCGTCGACGATCCGTCGGTTTCCGAGAAGTACATGGGGCAGCTCCTGGCCCAGTTGCGGACCGCTGGTTTGGTCCGGAGCATCCGTGGTCAGGGAGGGGGTTACCAGCTGGCCCGGTCTCCCGAAGAGATCGACGTGCTGAGTGTGGTCCTGGCCTTCGAGGGAAGCCTGTCCCTGCTGGAGTGCGTGGACGACCCGTCCGTCTGCGAGCGGTCGGCCAACTGCGCGGCCCGGGAATGCTGGTGCCGGCTCAACCAAGCCCTCGACGAACCCCTGCGGACGACCACCCTGGCCCACCTGGCTCAGCGCCAGCGCGCCCTGGATGAGGTCGAAACCTGACGGCTCCCCCCATTCCTCCGGTACGGGCCGGGAGCTCACCCGAAACCCCAGACCGCCGACAGCCCCAGCCCCACTACGTAGACGGCCTGGAGCACCACCTGAAGGGCCGAGACCCCCGCCAGCTTCCCCGACGGCTCCTGGGCACGCCAGGTCTCGATGACCACCCCCGCTGTCACCGCCAGCGGCAGGGTGAGCAGCACCAAGAGGGCCTCCGTGGGCAGCGCTCCCGTCCACACGGCCAGCGCAGGGGCCGCATAGGCTGCGGTCCAGAGCACCCAGGCCAGCCGGGCCGCGCCCTTCGACCCCAGCCTCACCACCAGGGTGCGCTTGCCCGCCCGCCTGTCGGCCGACCGGTCCGGGAACTCGTTCACCAGCAGCACCAGGGCCGTCATCAGCCCGGCCCCGGCCGAGACCCAGGCCACCCCTGCCGACAGCTCCCCGGCCACCAGCCAGTGGGCGCCCAGCATGACCACCGGCCCGAAGGCCACCGCCACCGCCGCCTCTCCCCAGCCCCGCCGGCTCAAGCGGACCGGAGGAGCCGAGTACCCCACCGCCAGGGCCACCCCCGCCGCACCCAGCCAGAAGATGACGTGACCGGTGGCCGTGACGTCCAGGTAGATGCCCACTCCCGAACCCACGGCCAGAAGCAGGATGCTCCCCCAGACCGCCTGCCTCGGGGTGATGAGACCACGTTGGGTGGGTCGGCTCCCACCGCTCCACGTGGTGGGAGGGTGTGTGCGGGCGTCGGCACCCAGGCGCTCGTCCCAGAAGTCGTTCCACAAGTTGGCTCCCAGGTGGATGAGGACCAGAGCCCCGGCACCGAGGGCCACGCGCAGCCAAACCATCTCCCGCACCAGGATGCCGGCCATAGCCACAGCACTGACGTAGGGAAACAGGCTGGCTCCCAGGAAATGCGCCCGCGTCACCCGCAGCCACTTCATCGGGGTCTCTCAGTCTCCGCTCTCGTCCTCTCCCCCTGCCCCACCGCAGACTCCTCCAGAACCGGGGATGATTCAACCCCGTACGGGCCGAGGCGCTACTGGCGTTCGATGGTCAGGAGGTGTTCGGGGCCGGGGACGTTCATCAGGTTGACCGAACGGAGGCGCCATTCGTGGCGCGGCTTCGCCAGAGGCAGGGCGAACGTGCCTTCGACCCGCCGCCAACTCTCCCCTTCGGTTCTGATCTGGTACTCCTTGAAGTTGGGGGTACAGGAGTCGACGTGGACGTTGGCGACGGAGCCGTTGACGTTCGTCCTGACCCGAAGGACGTTGGGCGTCCACTCGATCCAGGCCCGGTTCCGGA
>CAZIBA010000148.1:0-1440 GCA_964536795.1 uncultured Planctomycetota bacterium
CCCCGCTCAGCAGCGTCCCCGTCCGCCCCCGGCACCGCGCCGTTCTCCCTTTTTCTGCTTTGACCGGACTTGACCCCCATCTATAATAAAGGTGCTATCAGAGTGTTGCTGGGGTGGCGCGTATGGCCAACATACATCGCATGACCAAGCGGAAGCTGGGCGAGATTCTGCTCCACGACCAGTTGGTGACCAAGGAGCAGGTCGAGGAGTGCCTGGCCGACCAGGCCGCCGAGGGGGAACTGCTGGGCGAAATCCTGGTGCGCAAGGGCTACGTCTCCGAGAAGGACATCGCCGAGACCATCGCCACACAGTTCTCCTTCCCCTACCTGGAGCCCGACCAGTACTACATCGCCAGCGACGTGCTCAGCCTGCTTCCCCTGGACTTCATCGAGCAGCACTCGGTCGTTCCCATCGACCGCTTCGGGGACACCCTGGTCATCGTCGTGGCCGGTCCTCTGGACGACAACGTGCTGCGGGAGATGGAGCAGCTCACCGGGTGCAGCGTGCAGATCTTCGTGAGCACGGTGAGCGAAGTGCGAAAGACCATCGAAGGCCTGAGACAGAACCAGCGCCGGGTCGAAGCCGAGCGGGAAACCTACGGCAGCTGACGCCCTTCCTACCCCACCTCAGTAAAGGCCGTACTCGCGTCCGCTGTCGATCATGGCCCGGTAGTTGGCCAGGGTCCGATCGGGCAGTTCGGGCCAGTGGGGACTGGCGGTGGGGCCCAGGATGAAGGCCCCGTCACGACCGGCCTCGTCGAAGGCCCTGCGTACCTCCCGGGAGACGTCCTCCGGTCGACCGGCGTAGAGGTCGCCTATCTGGATGTTCCCCTTGACGGCAATCTGGAGGCCCACGCGGCGGCGGAAGTCGGCCAAGGTGATGTCACCCATCGGCGGGGCCTCGACCGGGTGGAGCGAGTCGGTCCCCATCCTCAGGAACCCGTCCAGTACCTGGCTCAGGTTCCCGTGGCAGTGGATGTGCACGGTGGCCCCGTAGCGGTGCACCAGGTCGATGACCAGGCGGTCGTATTCGACGACGAAATCCTCGAAGTCGGCCGGACTCACCAGCGGCGGGGTGGCCAGCTCCTGACCTATGGTGCCGATGACCGGCCCGCAGCCCCCCTCCAACAGCTTCTCCATCAGTTCGAGCACCCGCTCGTTGAAGGTCCTTAGGAGCCGGTGCAGTAGCTCCCGGTGGGTGACGGTCCAGAAGGCCATGGTCTCCGAGTCGGTAACGTTGTGAAGCCACATCATGGCGCTCCCCAGCAGAGGGAGCACCAGCCCGTCCTCGCCCACCTTGGCAACCAGCTCCCGGTACCTGTCGAGGTCAGGCTCAATGGGGTTGTGGGGGATGGAGAGCAGACGGTCCACGTCCTCGGGCTCCGTGATGAAACTCTTCGCTCGGAGACCGGGCTTCCCCTGTCTGCTGTGGCGGAAGAGC
>CAZIBA010000148.1:1450-5992 GCA_964536795.1 uncultured Planctomycetota bacterium
AATCACCTGCCAATCCGCATCCTCCTCCACCGTCCGGGTGCTCTCCATCTCCGGGTCGGTGCGAGTGAGACCGTGGCCCCAGCCGGCCGACCAGAAGACGATGGGGTCAGTCTTTTCCCGGACGTACTCGATGAGGGGCCGGTAACTGGGATGCCGACCCTCGACCCAGCGCTCGCTGAAGACGTTGACGCCCCGGATGAAGATGGGCAGCCGATCGGGCTTGCCCTTGTGGAAGGCGGTGACGAGCCGCTCCCTGGAGGTCATCGCCATCGGCTACTCTCCCTGCCCGCTGACGGCTTCCCCGGGGGCCGCTTCCCCGGCGCCCTCTTCTGAAGTCGGGGCTTCGGGCTCAACCGCCTGCCCGTAGATGAGGATGCCGGCGTAGTAGCCGGGGGCCCCGCCCCGTCCTGGAAAGGCCAGGTTGGCCCGGGCATTGAAGAAGATCCGGTTCCCCACAGGCGCCTCCTCCCACGCGCTGCTCAGCTCCTGGGCGGCGAGCTGGTCGTCGATGAAGATGGCCCGTCGGCCTGCCGAGCGTTGCCAGAGGAAACGGTAGCGGTGCCATTGGCCTCGTCGCGGCCGATGGGCCACCGAGACCTGTCCCCCGCCCACCCGGAAATGGAGCCGGCCTTCGGCCAGAAAGGCCTGAAAGGCAGTGTCGCTGTCGGCACAGAAGAGGGCCCCGAACTCCTCCACTCCAGGTGCTGGCTGCCAGGTCACTTCCAGGGCCCCCTCATCCAACCTGAAGCCCACCGGTACGGGAAGGACGACCTGGCTTATCCCGTCCGGAAGGAGCAGACAGGGAAGCCCCTGGGGCTCTCCCGTTTCCGGGTCGGGTGGCAGGGGCAGCTCCCGGGAGAAGGCCCGCACGTCGGCCGGCCCTCCGCCCACCACCAGCCGGCCGCTCTCGGCGATGACCACCCGGTTGAGCAGGATGTCCCCCCGGCCCCGGTCCGCCAACGGCAGCCAGAGGATGGGCCGTGGAGGCGGGACGAAGAGCTCCACCTCCTGCCCTGCAGGCGCCGACTGGCCGGGAAGCGACGCCCCCAGCACCGCCAGCAGGAGCAGCACCAGCAACGGAAGTGACACGCCCCGGCCCCTTCTTCTCAGATGCGGATGTACAGGCTGAAAACATCGAGCAGGTCGTCGGCGGAGTACTCGACCGTGGTGGGGTCGATGACCGTCCCGCCGGCCGGCGGCCTCTCGGGATCGAACACGTTGTCAAACACCTGTATGCGATAGGTGTAGGGCCCGGGCACGGCGGGCGGCGGGATGTCGCCAGCACGTCGGACGGCCTCGGCCGCCCGCTCCCGGATGAGCCCGCAGGCCCTGGGGTGACTGAGCTGCTTGGCTGCGAAGCGGCTCAGCCCTTCCTTGACCGGGGCGACGACGATCTCGGGGATGAGCTCCCGGGCTTCCTCGGTGGCGGCCAGGTCACCCGCACAGAGCACCGTGGGCACCCCGTAGGCCCCGGCCACCAGGGCCAGCACCCCGAACTCGCCGATGGGCGTGTCGTTCAGGCTCCACTGACGGACGCTCTTGCTGTAGGTGTGACAGAGGACGGCCCGGGGCGTACCGGCCATGGCGTGGGTCCCCACCATGAAGACGCAGTCGAAGCTATTGGCCAGGTAGGGGAACCAACCTCCCCGCTCCCGCCCCTGGATGATCTCGGCCCGTGGGTCGAGCTGGTCGAAGAGGATGGTGTTCCCGCCGCCGTGACCGTCGTTGACCAGCACGTAGCTGGCCCCGCCGTCGAAGGCCCCGGCCACGGCCGCGTTGACCTCCCCGGTAAGCAGGCGACGGTGAAAGACGCGTTTCTTCTGAGCCACCGGGTCGGTGCTGGTCCGGTCGTCGAACTCCAAAACCCCGCTCACCCCCTCCAAGTCGGTCATCATGTAAACGCGCACGGTCTTCAGTTCCTCTCCAACCCCCGAGGTCCCTGCACGTAGCCGACGTAGACGTCGTCGTAGAGAGCGCCCGGGGCAGGGAAGGGGCTCTCCTTCAGGGCGAACCGCTCGGCTTCGGTCAGCTCCTCGTCGACCTGGCGCTGGAGGTCGGCCACGCCCTCCTCGCTCATCACCCCCTCCTCCATTAGGAGCCGGGAGAAGAGGAGGATGGGATCGCGACCGCGCCAATACTCTTCCTCCTCCTTGCTGCGGTAGGCCCGGGGGTCGCTTCGAGAGTGACCGCGGTAGCGGTAGGTCTTGGCCTCGATCAGGGTGGGTCCCTCGCCCCGACGGGCCCGGTCCACGGCTTCGCCCACCACCCGCTTCACCTCCAGCACCTGCATGCCGTCCACCACCGCCTCGGGCATCCGGTAAGCCGCCGCCCGCCTGGCGATGTCCTTCACCGCGCAGGCCCGCTCCACCGAGACGCTCATCCCGTAGAGGTTGTTCTCGCAGATGTAGACCACCGGAAGTCCCCACACCCCGGCCATGTTGAGCGACTCGTGGAAGGAACCGGTATTGGAGGCCCCATCCCCGAAGAAACAGAGCACCACCGAGTCCGTCCCCTGGAGCTTGCAGGCCAGGCCCGCCCCGGTGGCCACCGGGATATTGGCCCCAACGATGCCCGTGGCCCCCAGGTTGCCGGCCTCCACGTCGGCGATGTGCATGGACCCCCCACGGCCCCGGCAGTAGCCGGTGCTCCGACCGCAGAGCTCGGCCAGCATGAGCTTCAGGTCGCCGCCCCGGGCCAGACAGTGACCGTGGCCACGGTGGGTGCTGGTGATGAAGTCGCGCTCTCTGATGGCAGCACAGGCCCCCACGGCCACCGCCTCCTCACCGGCATAGACGTGCGAGCCCCCCTTCACCACGTCCCGGGCCAGGAGCTCGAATACCTTGTCCTCAAAGGCCCGGATCTCCATCATCTGCCTGAGGTAGCAGACCTTGGTCTGCGCATCCTCCGCTGACACGCTGTCCTCTCTCGTCACTGTTCCGCCTCACCGCCCTGGACCGGCCCTCGCTGCGCCCCTTCCCCTTCGACCTGCAACCGGAGCACGCCGGGCACCTCGGCCAGGATGTCCTCGGCCGTCAGTCCCGGCTCCCCCAGTCGCTCCCGGGCCCGGTCACCGGCCAGACCGTGAGCGTACACGGCCACGACGGCCGCCTCGAAGGGGTCGGCCAACTGACCCATCAACCCGGCCACCATGCCGGTGAGCACGTCACCGCTCCCGCCGCTGGCCATGCCCGGGTTCCCGGTGTGGTTGACGTAGGCCCGGCGGCCGTCGGCGACCACCGTTCCCACCCCCTTGAGAACCGTCACGCACCGACAGCGGACCGAGAAGGCCACGGCCTCGGCCAGTCGACGCTCCTGCACCTGGGCCACGGACAGACCGGTGAGCCTGGCCATCTCCCCGGGATGGGGCGTCACGACGGTGGGGGCCTGGCGACGGAGCCGCTCGGGGTTCTCACCCAGGGCGAAGAGGGCGTCGGCATCGAGCACCAGCGGCAGTTCCAGCAACGCGGGCAACTGCTGGGCGAAGGCCACCGTCTCCCGGTACCGGCCCAGACCGGGACCGGCGGCCACCACGTCGAACTCGGGTGCAGCGCGCCTGAGCTCCTCCAGGGCCAGCCCGGAGAAGCTGCGCACCGGGGTCTCCGCCAACCCCAGGGTCATCACACAGGTGAGCTTGGACGCGGCCACGTCCTCCAGCGACCGGGGAACGGCCAGGGTCACCAGGCCGGCCCCGGAGCGGAGCGCCGACCGGGCGGTCAGGCAGGCCGCCCCCAGCATCCCGGATGAACCGGCCACCACCAGCACCCGGCCGAAGTCACCCTTGTGGGCGTCGGGCTTGCGCCGGGGAAGCCGGGGAAGCTCTTCGATGAGGGCCGCGCCGGGCGGCAGTTCGCTCACGACGGTCCCTCCCGACCCCCGACGACGATGGCCCGGTTGATGAGGCCGGCCAGATAGCCGGCGCCGAAACCGTTGTCGATGTTGACCACGGCCACGCCCGCGGCGCAGCTATTGAGCATCGTCAGCAGCGGAGCCAGGCCCTGGAAGCTGGCCCCGTAGCCCACACTGGTGGGTACGGCGACGACCGGGGCCTCCAGCAGACCGCCTACGACGCTGGCCAGCGCCCCCTCCATCCCGGCCACCACCACGACCACGTTGGCCTCCTGAAGCTCACCCTGGTAGCGGAGCAGCCGGTGGAGCCCGGCCACACCGACGTCGTAGAAGGCCTGGGTCCGCGCGCCAATGAGCTCGGCCGTGACCCGGGCCTCCTCGGCGACGGGGATGTCGGCCGTGCCTCCACTCAGGACGGCCACCAGACCGACCAGCTCCCGGGGCGGCCCCGGATCGATGACCACGGCCCGGGCCTCCCGGTGATGGACGGCCCGGGAGTCGAGCTCTTGCAGTCCAGCGGCCACCTCGTCAGTAACCCGGGTCGCCAACACCCGGGCGCCCTGCTGAAGCAGTCGGCCGGCAATGGTGGTCACCTGCTCGGCGGTCTTGCCGGGGCTGAAGATGACCTCGGGGAAGCCACAGCGCATACCCCGGTGGTGGTCCACCTTGGCGAAGCCCAGGTCCTCGAAGGGCAGC
>CAZIBA010000149.1:0-5973 GCA_964536795.1 uncultured Planctomycetota bacterium
CTTTTTGTACTATACGTTCTTGTTCGGGAAGTGGAGGTATTGGAACCAACATATTTCCAAAATGAGTCACGGAAATATGGGGAACTGCTACGCCCTGCTTTTTCTTCAGGAACTCTTCCTGTAGTAGTGGCGATTCTATAACCAATGCAAGATATTCCTTATTCATATGAATATCTTTTAGCCATAAAACAGCAACACTCTGGCTGACACATATTTTTCCCAGCTCTCTGGTTACTATCGCACATCTACCAATAGAACCATCTTTTGTAACAAGAATGTCTCCTTCTTTTGGAATGTCCTTAGGATTCAAAGTGGAAAACGCTTGTTCGGAGGTTAAATCTGAATCAGCTAAAACAACTTTATTGTTTATTATGTTCTTGGCGGTTATTATTGGAACACCACTATCTACATGCGGCATTGGTTTTGTAAAACCATAAGTAATCCATTTTGTAATGTTTTGCCATCTTGTCCAATACCAACCTGGTGGTAACACATAAGGTATTTCCTCTTCTGTTATCGCTGATAATTTTTTTTGTCTTTTAATTTTCTTTTCTCTCAATAGCTTTTCCTTTTGAACTTTAATTTCTTTAACAAGTTCTGATGCATGTTCATCATCAGGGTTTTGCGGAACGAGATTCCCAGAGACCGCATCTTGAAGGATTGCTTGGCGGAGGTTTTTTATGTATTCTCGGCACTCAAAATGTAAAGACGACAACTTGTTTTGTGAATAATAGATTTCGAATGCCTTTATTGCTAATTTGATTAAACTATCATCCAAATCAAAATCTTTTTTTGATGGCACTTCTCCTTGCCTAAGGCATTCAAACAAATATTTCAGAAACGCCACAAATTTTTTCTGGATTTCGATATTTGGTGCCTTTAGTTTAATTGTTAACATTCTTTTTTGGTTAAGGATATGCAGGGTTGTCGAAGAGGATTTCATGTAAAGAATTTTGTTCATTGCCAATAAAGAAAAGTATGCATATTCTGGAAGCATTTTTTGATTAAACAAAATCCCTGTTATTTGCTGATTTGAAGACGCTTCATTCTTAAGAATTCCAAGTCGTCCGATGTCTCCTATTGCAGTAATTAGTAATGTTCCAGTTTGATAAATCGTTGCTTGTTTTTCTTTCAAAGCTAGAATAGAAATCTTGGCAGATGAGTCTTGAAGATAAATATCAAAACCAACATCTTCTGGTCTAAACCAAGGATATTCTTCTTTATCCCAGTACCTACTGATCTTTTTGGAAGGTGTTTTTCCCGTTTTTATTTCCTTTATAAATTCTTTTAGTGTTTTGTAAGGAATATCTCCTAAATAGTGCTTAGAAAAGAAGTTTATTATATATGGTATTGGCCCATTCACATACATTCTAAATTGTTCAGATGCCCGCATTCTATTAAACTGCCTTAATTTTGTTTAAAATTTCAATACTTTTTTCAAGATTCTGTTCAATTTTGTTAACTAGTTCATTTTTGGATAAAGTCGGTTTTGTAACCAGCTCATTAGGATTGTCTGTATCCATATTGTATTGTCTCTTGTATAGCTCCTCAATTGTTACCTTCCAACAATATTTCGAGAATTTTTTTGCTTCTCTATTATTCCACCATTCCTTCTCTAGATTGAACTCTCGAATGCTTATTGGATTTGTTTTGTTGTAAGTTTTGTAACCTTTTGGTAATGGATGTTCAAAATACCAAATCTCTTTTGTCGGTTTGCCCTTTTCAAAGAACAGAAGGTTGGTTCTTATTGTTGCATATGGATTGAAGACTCCGTAGGGTAACCTAATAATAGTATGTAGATTGAATTCTGATAATAGCTTCTCTTTGATTCGAGTTTTTGCACCTTCACCAAACAAGAAACCGTCAGGCAATATCATTCCACACCTTCCCTCATCCCTAAGAAGCTTCATAATCAAAACTAGGAATAAATCAGCTGTTTCTCTGGTTCTGAAAACTGCTGGAAAGTTCATTTCAATTCCAGGTTCCTCTTTACCTCCAAAAGGTGGATTAGTCACCACGACATCAACCATATCAGAAGGACCATAATCTCTCAAAGGTCTAGCTAACGTGTTATCATGTCTAATATTTGGTACTTCAATTCCGTGAAGAATCATGTTTGTTGTACAAAGCAAATGTGGCAGAGGTTTTTTCTCAACACCATTTATGTTCTTTTGAAGTTTTCCCAAGTCCTCATCAGACGTAACTTGCTTTCTCATATTCTCAAGTGCACTTACTAAGAAGCCCCCAGTACCACATGCTGGGTCAAGAACTTTTTCTCCCAACTTTGGGTCTATAACGTCAACTATAAATTGTGTCACTGCTCTTGGGGTATAATATTCTCCCGCGTTCC
This sequence comes from uncultured Planctomycetota bacterium, assembly GCA_964536795.1. Taxonomy (GTDB): domain Bacteria; phylum Planctomycetota; class DG-23; order CBDVDV01; family CBDVDV01; genus CAZIBA01. The sequence continues at coordinate 2,351 of CAZIBA010000149.1, forward strand.
CTGCAGATTGTAGGTCTAACAAAATCTTCTCATAAACCTTATTGAATAAATGCTTGTCCTTTGATTTGTTGAAATCAATTTCATTCAACTTGTTAATGACTTGTCTAATTAGAGTTCCATTTTTCATATAATTGTAAGAATCTTCGAAAACTTCTCTGACAATAAAACCTTTAGGATCATCATCTTTTGAAACATTTAGATTTTTAAGGACTCTGAACATGACATTAATAAAATCTAGAAGTTCGTCTCCCGTTATTCCTTCTTTATTAGATGCCCAGTTACGCCACCTATATTTTTCTGGAATTGCTGAAATGTAATTTTCATCTACTAATTCCCATTCTCTTTCTTTATCATCAAAGACCTTTAGGAAGATCATCCATACCATTTGAGATATTCTTTGTGCATCGCCATCAACACCAGCATCTTGGCGCATAATATCTTGAATTGATTTTATTGTTGTTGATATCATTTAAACCACCGAATACAAACGAGTTTCAATTTCATTTATAGCTTCGAAATATTCATGTTTTCCACCAAAGTAACCTACAATTTCAAGAGGTGTTCCAAAGTCAATAAGTGGATTGACTTTCAATATTTTTACTGATTCCATGTTCTCTATTCCTTCATCTGAATATTTGTCTAGTAACGCATCTATTACTGCTCTTGCCTTTTCGCCATATTTTTCAAAGTAGTTTCCTTCTTTTACTTTGCTTGCCCTTTCTCTTCGTGTTAATGGTTTTTGATCAAAAGCTATGTGACAAATTAAATCAAAATCATCAAAATCTTTTCCAACTTCTTCCCGCAACTCATTAAGAAATATTCCTTGTTTAATCATTTCCTTTATCAAAGCCGATTTCTTTTTAGCTGCGTTCCACTTTTTCAAAAAATCATTCAATGATATAAATTCGTTTTTTGCAGTTTGTTTTGTATAATCCTTAAGAGATTGTGTTATCAGTTTTCCTTCATTATCAAACAATTGAACTCTTTCGTTTAGAACCCTAACTTCGACACCTTTCACGTAATATTTTCTTATTTTCTCTTCTTGTCCTATTGGAATGTGAACTTGTTCTTGACCCGCATTTGGAAAAGCAACAGGACCACCATCAACAATTTCTATAGGATCTCGAGCTTCAAATTCAATACTTTGGACTGGTTCTCCATCAAAATCTGAGTCAGCAAAAAGGTTGGTCACTTGCCTAAAATCCATTATTGTGAAAAAGAATTTTCCATAATCTTCCCTTATCCGTGTTCCTCTGCCAATTATCTGCTTAAACTCAGTCATTGACTGGATGTTGCTCTCCAACACAATAAGTTTGCATGTTTGAACATCAACTCCCGTATTAAGCAATTTAGAAGTAGTCACAATCACCGGATAATGTGATGCAGGATCAATGAAATTATCAAGTTGCATTTTTCCAATCAGGTTATCCCCAGTAATTCGCATAACATATTTTCGATTTTTTGTCACAAGATCTCGGTTGTAGTTTACTAGGGCTCTGCGCATTCTTTCCGCATGCTCTATATCAACACAAAAAACTATGGTCTTGTCCATTCTACTAGTTTTTGACAAATACTCAGTTATCTTTTTTGCAACCAATTTAGTTCGTTCATCAATCACCATAGTTCTATCAAAATCTTTACTAGTGTACACTTTATCGGGGATCACGTTACCATATTTGTCAGTTTTCCCCCTTTCTGGGCGGTATCCTTCTACGTCTTTATCAATCGATATTCTAACAACTTTGTAAGGCGCTAAAAATCCGTCTTGAATTCCCTGCTTTAAGGAATAAACGTATATTGGATCCCCAAAATAGTCTATATTCGAAACTTCTTCAGTCTCTTTTGGGGTTGCAGTCATACCAATTTGTGCTGCGCCATCAAAATATTCTAACACTTCTCTCCATGCAGAATCTGCGGCAGCACTACCTCTGTGACACTCGTCAACAATGATTAAATCAAAAAACTCTGGCGAGAATTTTCTAAAGATGTTTTGCCATTCTTCTTTTCCTGTCACTGCTTGATACAAAGCAAGAAAAATCTCGTAAGAAGGATCAACTTTCCTTTTAGTAATCTTAGTCATAGCACCTTTGAAATGCTTAAAATCGTTATTTCGAGCTTGATCAACCAAAATGTTTCTGTCAGCTAAGAAAAGTATCCTCTTCTTGGTTTTAGATTTCCAGAGTTTATGAATGATCTGAGACGCAACATACGTTTTACCAGTTCCCGTAGCCATCACAAGAAGAACCCTGTTTTCGCCCTTTGATATTGCTTCAACAGTTCGGTTAATTGCTACCTCCTGATAATATCTTGGCTTCTTTTCATCTATGTAATATTCTTGGGTTAAGGCTGGCTCGACTTTTTCATCAATACCTTTCCACTCTTTGTATCTACGCCACAACTCTTCAGGTCCAGGAAATTCATCTAAAGTAATTTCGCGCTCAATTTCTTCTGCTTTTCCTGTCCGATCATGTTCAATGAAAGCATCACCGTTAGAGCTGAAAACGTATGGGATGTCCAAAATTTCTCCATAATCCAAACCTTGCTGCATCCCCGCTCCAACACTATGATTGTTGTCTTTTGCTTCAATAATCGCCATTGGCTTGTTAGCTTTGTAATAAAGAATGTAATCTGCGAATTTTCGCTCTCCCCTCTGTATTTTGTCACCCTTAACAATAATTCGCCCATTAGTGAAATAGACTTCTTGTCGAACCTGACTTTTCAAGACCCAACCTGCGTCAACTACCGCTTTGGTAATGTATTGAGTACATATGTCAGTTTCAGACAGATCTTTCTTGCTCATTCTTTCAAGATCTCTGTTTTATTGATGTTTCAATAATAAGGGTATATTGTAATTTAACGTTTAAGTCTCAGCGATCAATAAACCGGCCAACTTGTGAACCATTGAAGTTTTGAAAATCTACTTTCTATTTCTAATATTCTATGCCCTTAGAAAAAATTAAAAAAAAGGAAAAAATTAGGTACAATATTTTCTAGCATCTTTTTTAATTGCTATTTAGAAATATAATTTAAATTTTCAACCGATTATGCCAAAACTGTCTTTAAACCTGATCTTAGGATTTTCTTTTAGGTTAAAGAACACCTCTTCCAAATGTTCCAAAGTGTAGTTTTTTCTAATGTTCTTATAATATTCTTGTTCAAAGGGTGTTAAGTTGTTTCTCTGAATGTAATTCATCTTGCCGATCCAAATGGATTCTGTGCAATATGGATCAACCTGTTTCACTAGTTCTTCAGGGTGATAATCCAAGAATGGTTCCATTGAAACGCTTGTACGAAAGCCGTTATTGAAAGCAAGCTTTAACGAATCCATACGTTCTTGATATGGAGGAGCATTTGGCTCCCAAAACCTCAACAAATCACCATATAATGAAGTTATTGTAAATCTAAACTGCATTATTTCTTGATACTGGTTGAATCTTGAAATTATCTTTTTTATTGTACTAAACCTTGGTTTTGTTGTAACCAGAACCTCGTTTCCATTTTCCAGTAGATTTGAAAGAACAGAGAAGCATGCACTTTCGATTTCTGGATCGTCTGTTATGTCATGTGAACTTGGAAACATTACTCTTCCTTGTTTTTTCCCGTAATTTTTATTCACTCTTACC
>CAZIBA010000150.1:0-5955 GCA_964536795.1 uncultured Planctomycetota bacterium
GGCTTCGGGTGCCACAGCCGGCGACGCTGAGGTGGCGTCCTTCCCTCCGCCCGCCTCGGTGGTGGTCGAGGCCGAGGACTTCAGCGATCAGGGCGGCGGTCAGGTCACCCTCCGGGAAGGGGCAGACGCGCGCGGCAAATCCTTCTACCACTGGGACAACGCCGGGCACTGGCTGGAGTGGACGGTCGAGATGGCCACGGCCGGGGAATACCGCCTGCTGCTTCGCTACGCCACCGAAGTGGAGTTCGGTGACCGCCGCGTCGAGATCGATGGAGAGGTCGTACCGGCCTTGGAGCAAGTGAGACTCCCGGGCACGGGTGGCTGGCTGGCCTGGCGGGAGCTGGTCCTCCCGGGGAGTTTCACCCTCACTGGAGGAACCCACGTCTTGAGGATTATCAACGTGACGGCCGGTGGCTCCATCAACCTGGACTGGGTGGAGTTGGTCCCGGGCGGGCGGGAGAGGCTCCTGCTGGGGTTCGAGCGGGACGAAGTTGAGCGTGTGTTTGTGACCGGGCTGAAGTCGGGCGTCATCCAGGACACGCCAACGGGCTACCGCCTGGTCAAGAAGACCGGCGACCACTGGCGCATGTACCCCTCCTTCGACCTCAGAGGCGCCCACGCCACCCAGGGCGAGTTCGCTCTTCACCACTGGGTCTCCCGGGAGGTGGCCACGACCCCGACGATGAAGAGCCGGCGCCTACCCGAGTTCACACTGCCCGAGCAGGTCGCCTACTACTACCATCCCTACCCGGGTGAGCTGATGATCGTCAACGGCTTCCACTGGTGGAGGCTGGCCCTCCCGGTGGACTGGTCGGAGTTCGAGCTCCTGCGCTTCGACGTGTTCGTGGAGAACAGTTGGGGCCCGGCCGGGGTGGTGCTTCGCATCGCCATTGAGGACGAGGAGGTAGAACCACCCGCCACCCGTCTCTTTGAAGTGCCCGACCGCCAAGCCGTCACCCTGGAGATCGACCTCGCGGAGCTGGCGCAGTCGCGGGACCTCGACCTGGCCAAGCTGGTTGACTGGTGGCTGGCCGTCGAGCAGTCAGCCGGAGCAACCCACATCTTCATCGACAACATCCGTCTGGCCAAACGTGGCGCCACCCTCACCCTCCCAACAGTGGCGGCGCAGGAACCTTTCAAGTATGCGCCACTTCCATCGCAGCCACGCCCCGCCTGGGCGGAGAGGCGCCGCCTCTCTCGTCTTGCCCGTCGGGCCGTCCAGAAACAAGCTCCCCTCGGGCAACCCGTGCGTACACTCGAAACAAGCGAAGCTTGGCGGCTCGGTCCCGTCCGGACGCCGCTCGAGCTCGAAGAGCCCATCCTGGTCGTGCCTCCCGGGGAGGACGTCGTGGCCTTCCGGCCCAGCGGCTGGGTGGCCGCCTTTGACAACAAGCACCTGTTCCTTGCCTTCAGCGGCTTTCGGGGTCGGGAGAACGTGTGGAACAAGTCGGCTCCCCTGGTGGCGGTCCAGTCCGTCGACGGCGGCGAGACCTGGACGGGTCTGGAGGGGAGCAAAGAGCCCACCGTCCTCTGGTCGGGGGCCTGGCTCAACCTGGACCATGGCAGCGGCTGCGGTGAAGTCGTGGACCTCACGGGCAACGGCTTCTTCATGACCAGCGCGGGCTGCTGCGGGCCGGCAGTCTGCTCACCCCGGCTGTTCGTAGAAAAGATCGAGTTCCTCGGTCTGGCTGGCTGGCGCGAGCGCAAGCAGGTAGCACTTCTCGACTGCGACATTCGTCACTGCGGCTCCAGCTTCGCCTGCGTTCGGCTTCCCTCGGGTCGGCTCTGGGCGGCCACCGGTCAGACCAGCCGATTAGGCGCGAACGTCACGGCCAGGTTCTCCGACGACGACGGACTCACCTGGCACGGCTGGCAGGAGACAGCAGGCAAGACAGCAGCTATCCCCGGCTCCGAAGGGAGCTACCGAGAGAAACACCAGTACGCCTCCAAACACGTCACCCTGACCCGCTTCGGCGACCACGTGGCCTGCTTCTGGCAGGACACGGAGGGACTGAAATGGTCGCGCTACGACGGTCGACGCTGGTCACCCGCCGGACTCGTGGCCGAGGAAGCCGCCGGCACCCGGAGCACCGACCTGGTCTTCGCTGTCACCCGAGGCGAGGACGAGGTCTTTGTCACCGCACCCCGGGTCCCGGGCGTACTGCGCTGGTACGGCGGGCGCTGGGTCAGGGAGCTTCCCGATGCCGCGGCCAACGGCCGCCTGAGCCTGGCCGGGGACACGGTGATGCTCTTCACCATCGAGGGCAGCGACCCCCCCAACGACTGGCCCATCACACAGCCGGGCGGCACCATCATCGCCTGCTACTCGAAGCCGTCGATAGGCCAATGGAGCGGGCGGCGGGAACTGATCAGGGAAGAAGCGCCTTTCACGACCTACCGGGCCATGCAGAGCGTGGTCGTACCCCGTGAATCGCCGGAGAACTTCGTCCCCCTGGCCTGGACGGGGGTGAAGCAGAGCTGGATAAAGGTGCTCCGCGTGCCTGTGCCCCTGCTCTCGGAATGACTGGCGGGGCTATTCAAACGTCAGCCGGCCCGCGACCAGCCCACGCGCACGAACGGGCAGGATCGCCTGACCGTCAGTAAGTGTGAGGTGAGTCCCCCCGCCCTGGTCCGGGATTACCTCGAGCCGGCCCAACCGGCCTTCAACGGTGACCGGAATCCACTGCCGCAGCTCGCCGTCCACCTCGCCGAGGAAGACAGTCTCGCCCGCTGCGAGGAGCCAAGGGGATTGAGCCCCTTCTCCCCGGACTTCCTGAAGCGAAGCTCCTACCCGCAAAGCAGGACCGGCAATCAGTCAACCAGCGACTCCAGGAACCCCTCCGGGATGGTGCAGGCGTGAATGTGCGGGATGCCACTGCGGATGGAGTTGAAGAAGGCGCAGCGGCCGTCGGGGCTCAGGAAGGGATGGGGGTGCGTGTACTGGGGCGAACCGAAGACGCTCCCCGATCGGCAGAGCAACCTGAACTGACCCGTCTCGGCCGAGCCGACGTAGATGTCACCCGACGGGTTCTCGTCACAGACCCAGTAGCGACCGTCGGGCGTCGCGCTCACGTGACAGAAGCGGGGTCCGCCAGCCATCACCGTCGGCGCCTCGTCGCCCTCGGCCACGGTCACCAACTTGCCCCTCTTGCCGTCCCCCTCAAAGTCGCCGCCCAGAGTGGCCAGGACCCGGCCCGTGCGGCCGAGCCAGCACTGGTGCCCCTGAATGCGCGGGCTGTGAGGAGTACCGACGGCCAGGGGCCGGACGTTCTCGCCCTCGCCATCGATGAGATAGAGGGTGGCTCCTTCGGAGCCGACCAGGCGGACGATCTGACCGCGCTCATCCAGGCGGCCCCCTCGGTTGTGCTGGATGAGGATGTCCCGACCCCGGCCGGGTTCCCACTGGGGGTGGGCGTTGAAGATCTCAGGATGGCTGTGAATGACGCGGGCCTCGCGCTCGGCGACGTCGTAGCGCAGGATGCCCGCCGTCCCCCCAGCCAGCATCACCCGGGTCGCGTAGTAGCGACCATCGGGCGACATCGTCCCCAGCACATACGGTCGGCGGACATCCCGGGCGACCGCCACCTCGTTGCGATCCAGGCTCCAAAGATTCCGTCTGACCAGTACCAGCTCCTGAGCAGCGCGCTCCCAGACGTAGTAGAGGTGCTCACCGTCGGCTGAGATGACTGGGCCTGTCACCGGGGCTTCGTCCGTCATCCGGTACAGGTGCCAGCTCCCCACCTCGCACAGCCAGTACTCGCAGGGCTGATCGAGCGCCGCGAACCGGGCGTAGACGAAGAATCGGCTGTCAGGCGTGAAGATCGGTGCCTCAGGGTAAATGTGGGTGTGGATGAAGGGGGCGCTGGTGAGTTGCGTCACCCGTGCGCCCGACTCCTCACACTGTTCCCGATGTACCCATTCCGCCTGCCAGGGACAGTTCGGCCGTCTTGCTTCGGTCACTGTTGGAACCCCCTCCCTATTCCGAGAACGCAGCGCTCCTCATCGGCGCCGCTTCCTGGTTACGGTTCGCACTTGACTACTCGAAAACTGCTGGTAAATCAAGGGCAGAGCAACGTCGGCGTATCGGTCGCCGCGACCAGTCACTGCGTGAGCATGAGGCAGCGTCTCTCTCGTCTTGCCCGTCGAGTCAGTCCGTGAAGATGGTTCTCTCGGGCAGGCCGTGCGTACACCCGAGACCCCTACGGGCGGGAAAGGCAGACACCAATGGCGACAACCCCGGAGCCCAGACCCAACGTACTCTTCGTCATCCTTCACGACCTTGGGACACAGTTGGGCTGCTACGGCGACCCCTCCCTTCGCACCCCAAACGTCGATGGCCTGGCCGCCGAGGGGGTGCGCTTTGAGAACTACTTCTGCACCACGCCCCTGTGCAGCCCCAGCCGCGGGAGCATCATGACCGGACGCCACCCCCACTGCAACGGCCTCAACGGTCTCGTCCACCGGGGCTTCTCGCTGGACTCCGACGAGCAGGCCCTGCCCCAGCTCCTCGCCGAAGCCGGGTACGAGACGTTGCTCTTCGGCTTCCAACACGAGGCCAGCGATCCCGCCCGACTGGGGTACCAGTGGATCAGCGATCGGCAGAGGCCCTTCCGCTGTGCCCACGTCACCCCCCTGGCCGTTGACTTCCTCAGAGAGCGGGCATCGTCAGGCGAGCGCCAGCCCTTCTTCGCCATGGTCGGGTGGAGCGAGGTCCACCGCCCCTTCAAGCAGGAGCACTACCAGCCGGATGACCCGGCTGAGGTCTTCGTGCCACCCTATCTCCCTGACACTCCCGAAGTGAGAGAGGACATCGCCGACTTCCACGGCATCATCCACGCCGCCGACGCCTGCATGGGCTCCCTCCTCCAGGCACTCGAAGAGACCGGCCTGGCAGAGAACACCTGGGTCATCTTCACCACCGACCACGGCATCGCCTTCCCCCGGGCCAAGTCCACCCTCTACGACCCGGGCATCAAGACCGCGCTGCTGATGCGCTGGCCCGCCCGCCGGCCGGCAGGCGGCAGGGCCGACGACCACCTGTTGAGCAACGTGGACCTGCTCCCCACCATCCTGGAAGCCGCGGGGGCACCCGTCCCGGCCAACGTCGAGGGTCGGAGCTTTCTGCCCCTGCTGCGGGGTGGTCCCTACGAGCCTCGCGACCACGTCTTCGCCGAGAAAAGCTGGCACGACATATACGACCCCATGCGGGCCATCCGCACCGAGCGCTACAAGTACATACGAAGCTACGAGCACAGGCCCTGGCTTCCCCTACCCACCGACATCCGCAAGAGCCTCAGTGCCCAGTCCCTGCCCGCCAGGTACAGAGAGCCCCGCGACAGGGAGGAACTCTACGACCTGCAGAGTGACCCCCTGGAAATGACCAACCTGGTGGGGGACCAGGAGCACTTCGAGGTCCACCAGGAGCTCGCCGACCGGCTTACCCGATGGCAGGAGGCCACCAACGACCCCATCCTGGAGGGACCCATGACCCGGCCAGAGGGCGCCAAGGAAGACCCCGTTCCCTGGTGAGAGAGCACGCCGGTCACGGTTTTCCGTTGACCGCTGCCGGTGGGAAAGGTAGCATTCTGCCGAAAGCAAGGCCGTGAAGGGACCAGGGAGAGGACTGAGGCGATGCTGGTGGCCGTGGTGGCCGACTCTCATGACAACGTGCCTATGATCGAGCGGGCCGTCGACGCCGTTCGCAGGCGCGGGGCTGAGGTACTGATTCACGCGGGCGACGTCATCGCCCCCTTTTCGGCCAAGGCCTGGGGGGAGTTCCCCGGTCCCGTGATGGGTGTGTTCGGCAACAACGACGGCGAGCGCGCTGGCCTCCAGAAGGTGCTTGCCGAGCTGCACGACCCACCCCACCTCTTCGAGGTGGGGGGCCGCAAGGTTCTGGTCTCCCACCGGAAGGAGGACCTTCCCCAGGACCTGGAAGGGCAGGCCGACCTCATC
>CAZIBA010000151.1:0-5932 GCA_964536795.1 uncultured Planctomycetota bacterium
CCTGGCAGCTCCCATGCTGCTGGGCTTCCTCTACCGCAAGGCGCCGAGCTGGGCGGGGATGTTCACCTTTATCTGTACCGGGGCCACCGCCCTGCTCTTCGTCCCCGAGTGGGGGAGGCTCGGAGCCTACCTGCATTGGGAGGGCCTCGGAGCCTACCTGATGAAGCCGGAGCACGGCGGCTACACTGTCTGGTACGCTGTCACCGGCCTCTCGCAGGTCGCCGTGGCCGTCGTGACGTTCTTCATCTCGCCGCTCCTCTTCCGCGACCGGGCACGAGCGCGGGAGCGCATCGCGAGCTTCTTCAAGAAACTCGCGACGCCCGTGGACGTGGAGAAGGAGGTGCCCCCGAGCACCGTGGACGTCCGCGCGGTGGCCTCGCTCATCGGGGGCCTGGGTATGGTGCTGGGCGCGCTGGTGCTCTTGTGTGCCCTCATCCCCGCCCCCGCCCGCGACCGCCTCATCAACGTAGCCCTGGGCGCTGCCCTCTTCGCTGCCTCCCTCCTCCTCACCCGCGCTCGCCGACGAAATTCTCCTTGACATCACCGGTCTCCTCGACCCCCGTGCCCTTCTCTCCCCACAGGCCTTAGCAGCCGGCGCGACGGAGCTCTGACCGAGACGCCCTTTGTGGCTTTGTGTTCCCGCCCCTGAGCCAAGAGCGGACTTGACAGGGGCGCCGTCGCCGGTATCCTTGTCCCCAAAGGAAGGCAGACAGAGGGGTCCTTGCTGCCCAGTAGGACAGCGCAAGCCGGTGGGGCCGATGAGGCGACTTAGCCCAGGCAGAACGACGGGGAACGCTGGGGGGCGGCGTGGGCCTACGGTGTCCAGTCGTTCTCCTTCGCCGCCTCGCCGTCAGGCGGGGCTAACGCCCGCGCGCTACGACATCTGTCTCACGGACGCTTTCGAGTGGCTCGCCCAACAGGCCCCCCGATCCATTCATGCCGTGGTGACGGATCCACCCTATGGGCTGCTCGAATACACTCGTGAGCAGCTCGAGAAGCTGCGGGCGGGCCGAGGGGGTGTCTGGCGCATACCACCGTCCTTCGATGGATGCAAGCGACGGCCTCTTCCTCGTTTCACAGTCCTCAAGCAGAGAAACAAGGAGGCACTCCGTTCCTTCTTTGCCCAGCTGGCTGAAGGTCTTCTCCCTGCGCTGGTGCCCGGAGCCCACGTCTTCATAGCGACCAACCCCCTGGTCTCGTACCTGGTGTATGAGCCTTTCATCGCCGCGGGCTTCGAGAAGCGCGGAGAGATCATCCGCATCGTGCATACTTTGCGGGGAGGGGATCGGCCGAAGAACGCTCACAAGGAGTTCAAGGACGTTTCAGTCATGCCGAAGTCATGCTGGGAGCCGTGGGGCCTGTTCCGCAAGCCGTGTGAGGGTAGGGTACAGGACAACCTCAGGCATTGGGGCACAGGCGGGTTGCGACGGACCTCTGACGAGGAGCCTTTCAAGGACCTGATCTACTCTTCGCCTGCGCGGGGAAAGGAACGTGTGATCGCTGCGCATCCAACGCTCAAGCCTCAGCAGTTCCTAAGGCACATCGTGCGTGCCGCTCTGCCTATGGGCCGAGGCATCCTCCTCGACCCCTTCATGGGATCGGGCTCAACCATTGCTGCCGCCTCTGCCTGCGGCTTGTGCAGCATAGGGCTCGAGCATGACCCCGAGTACTTCGCCATGGCTCAACAAGCAATCCCGAAGCTCATTGCCTTCTGCCCCAACGGAGCTGGAGACAATGGTTCGTAGAGAGGACTTCGACGCGTCGGTGGGACTGCCGCCTGGCCTGACCGTCACCGCAATAAGGAAGGCTGTTGAGTACGTCGAGCGCGACTTGGCCGACCTCACTGACCTCTATTTCGAACAGGCGAATGTCTTCAGTGCGATTGTTGGTATCTATGCCACGAAGGCGCTGGACGCCAATAGCGTTTACGAGAAGAGCAGACATCTCGACACTGCTCAACAGCGGTTCCCGGATCTCAAGAAGCGCGGAAGTGGAGCCAATCCGTCTCCCAACGAGTCACTTGAGTGTAAGGCCAGCAAACGCCCCTGGGCTGTTCAGTCTCACTACGACCATCCCGGCTGGTATATCGTGTGGCGGTACCTCGTTGACCCTACCTGTTCCCTTGAGCCTGACAAGCCCGTAGTGGTGTGGCGGGTGGACGTCGCCTTCATACGCAAGGAGGACTGGAAGTATGAGGGAAGCCGCGCAGGCGCATCCGGCGGCGGGAGGACACACACCTTCGGCCTCAGAAACCCCGCCACTAAACTGAAGGGGAAAGCCGTTTACCAGCGCTCGGACGTGAAGCTGTCCGGCGGCAAAGCCGTTCCCCGGAACAACACGTAACGGCGTGAGTAAGGCGTCTGCGGGCACCATCCATTGGCGGGAAAGGGACAAAGGAAAAGGGAAAAAGGGGGGACATAATACTGTTTATGAAAATGAAAAAGGGGGGACATAATACTGTTTTGCCGGCAGAGGGGGAGGGATGGCCCTGCTCTACTTCGATTGTCCCCAGTGCCGCCGAGCGCGCGGCGTCACTGGTTTCGCAACTGGGTAACGAGGGCAGAGAGTCGCGGCCAGGCCAGGGCAAGCAGGCCCACGACGACGAGCGCGCTGCACTGCAGTACCGTCATCGGCCAATTGGCAACCCTCTGCGTGATGGTCCATTGGGCCGGTCCTATCGTGCGCAGCCTGGTGACGGGCAGCCAAGCCCGGAGCAGGCCACCAGCGAGGAACGTCAGACCCAGCACCTGGTGCAGATGGGCTCGAAGCCACTTCATCGCACCACCCTCCTCCTGCCAAAGACCGCGTATCAGGTTGTCAGCCCAGGGAAAAGGCAGACCAGGACGTCCACTTCTCCCTTCAAGGTTTTGCTTTGCCGCCTGGCTCATCGTCGATCCGGGCGCGCTCGGTGGGGGTGATGGGAGCGGGCCTGGCCTCCTGGGCTTCCAGGTGGCGCTGGTAGCGGGCCTTGACGTTTGCCCAGGCCCCCCGGCCCGACTGGACGACCAGGCGGAGCGGATCGACCCTATTGCCGAGGTGCTTTTCCATCCAGCGGAAGTAGCGGTCCTCCAGGTCGTGGGTCACCTCGGGGTACTGGGAGGCCACGTCCCGGCTCTCGGCCTGGTCCTCGGATCGGCGGAAGAGCTCGAAGCGGGGACGGGGGTCCAGCATCCCGGACTCGATGGTCCTGACCAGCGACCATTCTGTCGTGCGCATGGCCCGTTGGGCCGACCAGAGGCCGTGGTTGGTGAAGACGGTGTTGTAGTGCTTCTCCTCCTTGCCCTCCAGCAGCGGCCAGAGGCTCCGGCCCTCGAACTCCTCGGGCACCTCCAGGCCGAAGGCCTCGAGGATGGTGGGCGCGAAGTCGATGTGCTGCACCAGGGCGTCGACCTTCGCGGGCTTCACCCGCCCGGGGTGCCGGATGATTAGGGGCACGTGGGAGACCTGCTCGTAGGCGTCCATGTGGTCCCAGTAGGCGCCGTGCTCGTTCATGGCTTCGCCGTGGTCGGAGGTGAAGATGACGAGGGTGTCGTCGGCGACCTTCTCCTGCTCCAGGACGTCGAGGACCTCGGCGAAGTGCTCGTCGGCGTAGGCGATCTCGCCGTCGTACTGGGCCACGGGGTACTCAAAGTCGGTGAGGCCCTTCCGGAGTTCGGGCACCGCGCCCCCGGAGATGAAGAAGTTCATGAGGGGCCGGGAGCGGAGGTCGTCGAGGCTGCGGTTGGCGGGGTCGTAGGGGTCGCCGGTGTAGAAGCGCTTGGTGTAGGCCTCGGGGACGAGATTGTAGGGGGTGTGGGGGTCCCAGTAGTGGAGGAAGAGGAAGAAGTCCTTCTGGCCGTAGGCCCGGAGCCAGGGTATCGCCTGCTCGTTCACCTGCTCGGCAGTGACGTGCTGAAGCCAGGTCTTCATGCTGGGCTGCAGGTAGTGGGTGAAGCCCTGGGCGAACCATCGGCGGAAACGGTAGAGGGTGCTCACTGCAGCGGTGAGCACGCCGTTCTCGGCCAGCACCCGGGGGAAGGTGAGGGCCGACGCTGCGACGGTCTCCTCGGGCTGGCCGTGGGAGACGACGCCGGTGGTGATGCCCCGCTTGCCGGTGAAGACGGAGGTGTAGCAGGGCTGGGTGGGGACGTCGGTGCAGTAGGAGTTGGAGAACAGCGCCCCTTCAGCGGCCAGGCGGTCGATGTTGGGTGTGGTCTGGCGCCCGTAGCCGTAGCAACTGGCGTGGTCGTGGCGCATGGTGTCGAAGAAGACGAGCAGCACTCTCATCGCGGGCCTCCTCTTGACGCTCGTGGTCGCACAAGGCAACGGTCAGACGTCCGTGCATTATCCGTCACTGGGTGCAGACGTCAACCCGTAGCACGGCTCCGCGCGCTGAAAAACGAAGCCCCCAGGCCTCGAGGCCTCGCCGGCGCTGGACAGAGCAACTCTCCAGGCGGCCAACGCAGTGCTGGACTCCCCAAGCAATCCGGGACCGTAGATGAATCGACCAGAGCCGTTGACCCGATAGAGGCTGTGCCCTGATAATGGCTCAGGCTCGGAGCAGATGCCTGGACAGGAAGCTTCGGACTGAGCGCCGACAGCACCTTCATGGGGGCGCGACTCGCGCGAAGAAGGAACATGACCACGCGGGAGGAGAAGGCCTGGAAGCACGTGGAGCGGGGCTTTGAGCTTGCCTGGGTCGAGGGCAAGCGCTCAGCCGCGCTCAAGGAGTTCCGCGCCGCCCTCGAACTGTGCCCGGACTATGCGCCAGCGCACTTGCAGATCGGCGAGGTCCACTACTTTGCCAAGAGGCCCCGGCTGAAGGAGGCGCTTCAGCGCTTCCAGAAGGCCGCTCGTTCAATGCCCGACTGGAGCGAAGCACATCTGTGGTGCGCCCACGCGCTTGCATCCATGGGCCAGTGCGAACAAGCGCTTGCTGAGCTCAGAACCGCCCTCCGCCTCGATCCGGAAGACCCACGTCACCATGTTGCTCTGGGCGCCCGCCTGAGGGAGTTGGGCCGCTACCCGGAGGCCATCGAAGCCTTCCGTCGTTGCATCGGTCTCAAGCCAGTGTACGGAGAGATGGACGCGCGCCTCTACTTGGCGAAGGCTCTGAAGGAAAACGGCCAGATCGAAGAGGCAGTTCACGAGTGGAAGACCGTGCTCAGCATGGAGGCCGTGTGGGATGAAGACCACGACGCACAGAAGGAAGCCAAGAGGAACCTCGCCAAGTACGGTAATTGAGTAGGCCTGCGGCCGACGACGACTCGCTATCGGCAGAGGCTCGGCCCCCTAATCCGCAAGGACGGCTCTGGCGACGGTGCGGCCGAGGTCTCGGCAGGCTTGGAGGTCGTCGGCCGTGGGCTGCCACTTGGCCCGGAGACCCTCGGCGACGATGGGGAACTTGCACGCCTTCAGGTGCTCCTCGATGGCACGGACACCTTCGCCACTCCAGCCGTAACTGCCGAACGCCGCGCCGACCTTGTTCTTGAAGTCCAGGCCCTTCATCTCTTCAAGGACGGGGGCGAGCCCGCCCAGCAGGCCCTTGTTCACCGTGGGGGAGCCGACGATGACGGCTCTGGCCTGGAAGACCTCGGTGAGGACGTCGTTCCGGTCGGAGACGGCCACGTGGAAGAGCTCATAAGGCACGCCCTCAGCGGCCAGGCCGTCACCGATGGCCTCGGCCATCTTCCTCGTCGCATTCCACATCGTGTCGTAGAGGATGACCGCCCGCTTCTCGGGCACCTGGGCGGCCCACTCCTGGTACTTCGTGACGATCTGAAGGGGGTCGTCCCGCCAGATGACGCCATGGCTGGGGGCGATGACGTCCACGGGGAGGTCGAGGGCCAGCACCTCGTCGATCTTCCGGAGGACCAGGTCGCTGAATGGGGTGAGGATGTTGGCGTAGTACTTGAGGGCCTCCTCGTAGAGCTCGTGCTGGTCCACCTCATCG
>CAZIBA010000152.1:0-5924 GCA_964536795.1 uncultured Planctomycetota bacterium
CTCGCTCCTGATCAGCGCCATCGCCGTCATCGACGACGTCAGCCGGGTCGTCTCCATGGACCTCAAGGAGGCCGGGAACCTCCTCTACGTCGTCGGCTTCACCCGCCGGGAGCTGGGGGGGTCCCACTACTGGGACCTGCACGGCTTCCTGGGGAACTGTGTCCCCCAGGTGGACGCCGTCGCCGCCAAAGCCACCTTCGACGCCCTCAGCGAAGCCACCCGCCTGGGCATCGTGCGCTCCTGTCACGACCTCAGCGAGGGGGGCCTGGCCGTGGCCGCGGCCGAGATGGCCTTTGCCGGTGGGCTGGGGGCCCGGCTGAACCTGGGCCCCGTGCCCCGGAGTGCCGACGTTGCCCGCAGCGACGAAGTGCTCTTTTCCGAGTCCAACTCACGGTTCCTGGTGGAAGTCCGTCCCGAGCACGCGGAGCGGCTGGAGAATCTCCTGGCCCCGATGCCCAACGCTCCCCTCGGCGAGGTGACCGGCGACGGCCGCCTGAGCATCGTCGGCCTCGACGGTTCGGAGGTCGTCTCCGAAGACGTCGGCGAACTAAAGAAGGTCTGGAAGGCGCCCCTGGCCTGGTAGCTACGAGGATGGGTCACCGTGACGACAGCAGACGAGCGCACCCTGGTAATCGTCAAGCCCGACGCGGTCCAGCGCGGGTTGGTGGGAGAGGTGATCGGTCGGCTGGAGCGCAAGGGCCTGAAGATAGTGGCCCTCAAGATGCTTCAGGTCTCCGAGGAGCAGGCCCAGGCCCTCTACGCCGTGCACGAGGGCCAGCACTTCTACGAGCCACTGCTTCGCTTCATCCGCCTGGCCCCCGTTGTGGTGTTGGCCGTCGAGGGAAAGGGCAGTTGTGCCGTCGTCCGCGCCCTCCTGGGGACCACCAACTCGGCCGAGGCCGCTCCCGGCACCCTCCGGGGCGACCTGGGGGTGAGTCACCGCTTCAACCTGGTCCACGCCTCCGACTCTGCCGAGACCGCCCAGAAGGAACTGGACATCTTCTTCACCGACCAGGACTACCTCACCTACGACCGAGCCCTGGAGGACTGGTTCTACGACTACTCCACCGGCGAGCCCATCTGAAGGGATCAAGGAGCAGGCAATGAAAACCGTCAACTGCCAAGACATCGCTGCCAAGGCCGTCGAGAGCGGCGCCGAGAAGACTACCATCCGTTGGCTCATCGCCAGAGACGACGGGGCTCCCAACTTCGCCATGCGCCTCTTCGAGGTCGCACCGGAGGGCTACACGCCCCGTCACCAGCACGCTTGGGAGCACGAGGTGTTCATCCTCTCCGGAACCGGCATCGTCCGCACCCCCGACGGCGACCTGCCCGTGTGCGCAGGCACCGCAGTACTGGTCGCACCCAACGACGACCATCAGTTCCGAAACACGGGCGACGAGCCACTCCGGATGATCTGCGTCATCCCCCACGTCGACCCGTAACCCGAATGGCCCCCCACACCTACCGGACAAGCTACCACTGGACCGACGAACGCGAACTGCGCCGGGCCCTCGGCCGCGTAGTTCCGTCGCAGTGCTTCACACTTGCCTTCTGAGCCCCAGGTGCTACGCTCGCTCCCTGGTGTGGAGCCGCCAAGTTCCAAGGTGCAGGAGCGATGGAACCCATACGAGTCGCAGGACCGAAAGGCAAGTCGCTTGCGGGAGTGATGGTGCTGCTGGCTCTGGCTCTGGTGACCGGACTTGCCTCGCCCTTGCGGGCGGCCGGAGCCGACCACCCGCGCATCTTCTTCCGAGCCGAGGAGCTGACCGCCGGCCGCGACCTGCGCGCCCGGGTGGCGCTGACCGGCAGCCACTGCGAGGAGTACGCACTGCTCCTCGGCTGGGCTCAGGAGCAACGGGGACGGCCCCTGAGCGCCCTTCTCTCCGACCCAGAGCTCGCCCAGGAAGCCGCACTCACGTATGCCTTCCTCTACCAACTGTCCCAGAGCGCCAGCGAGGCCGACTGGGCCGTCGCGCTCACCAAGGCCCTGATCACCAGCCAAACCGGGCGCCTGCCCGGTTTCGACTGGCCCCGCCTTCCGGCCACCGTGGCCACGGTCTTTGACTGGACCTACGACCACCTGTCCTCCGAGGACCGCCAGCGCCTCCTCTACGACGTGCTGAAACGCTGCATCTACGTCCACGACCGGAAGGTCCCCCAACCCCAAGAGCCCTTCGACCCTGCCCCCTACTTGAGGCCCCTGCTTTTTGCCAGCCTGGCTCTCGAGGGCGAGCCCGAAGCCTCCCGTTACGTCCCGGGCTGGAAGGAGTTCTGTCGGCGCACGCTGAGCGAGCGTGTCCTTCCCGACCTAAAGGAGTTCGGCGCTCAAGGCGCCTGGCTTCCCCGGGCCGGCGGCCTCTGCAGGGAGCAGGACGTCCTGGAATGCCTGGAGGCCTGGCGTTCGGCCACCGGAGAGCAAGACAAGGGGCCTGAGCCCCTTGCCTTACCGCTCCCGGCCCACTTCCAACACCTGAGTCGGCGCCTGCTCTACCGGCTTCGTCCCGGTCTGGTGTTAGCCGGGCTGGAGGGCGATCCGCCTCGAACAGCGGCCGTGCCACCCGAGCTTGTGTACCTGCTGTCGCACTATGAGGATGACCCCGTCGGCCGGTGGCTCGCTGAAGCCCTGCGGGTGGAGGAGTCCCCTGCGCCGGGTTCGGCGGCGTGGCTGCGTGACCTCCGGGCCCGCATCCTCTGGCTCGGCAAGGGCCAGCGCCGACTGTCACCCGGGGAGGCCCAGCTCCCACTGGCCGCCTGTTTCGAAGACAGAGGTGAGGTCGTCGCGCGGGGTACTTGGGACCTGACGACTGAAAGTGACGTCTGGTGTCTCTTGACGACCTCCGCGGCCCGGGCCCGGTCCCCCGCCTACTGGAACCACCTCGGGCTGGTGCGCGGGAGGGACGCCCTCGCCGTCGAGGTCAACGTGACCGTCCCCACCGACGCGACCTTCGCCGATGCGTGGTCCGGACGGCCCCGGTCTCAGAACACGGTGGTCCCGGACGTGGGCGGGCAGGGGAAGGAGAGGTTTGCCCTGGAGAGCTGCCTCTGTCGTCGGGGGTTCACCTATGCCCGGGGGCGGGTGAGCCGACCGGTCCGGGGCGCGGCCAGGCACGAGTTCGCGCGTCAACTGCTGGCCTTTCCGGAAGGGGTCGTGGTGGTCTACGACCGGGTGGAAGCAGCTCCCGGTCGGCCCACCTGGCTCCTGCACACGCTGGACCCTCCCCGGCTTCTGGGCACCACCCGCAAGACCGCGGGCCTTCCGGGAGCCGGTATCAGCGAATCGAACGACGCCCGGGGGGCTACCTGGCAGACCGGGCGGAGCCAGGCGCACCTGCAGGTTCTCCTGCCCCGGCAGAGGTTGATGCGCGCCATCGGCGGCAAGGACTACGAGTTCTGGGTGGAGGCGGCAGGGGAGAACGCCTGGCCGGCAAAGGCGATCCAGGACGGTGTGCCCGTGCCCTACGGCGCGGAGGAGCTCCGGGCGCTGGAGGTGGGCGCCTGGCGGATCGAGGTCGCGCCCATCGAGGCGCGCGAAGTGACCGAGTTCCTGGTGGTCCTGACGGCCGGGGACGTGGGAACGGCGGAACCGAAGGTGAGCGGGCAAGCGGAGGACGGTCAGGCCGAGGTGACGGTCGCCTACGGAGGACGCACGTATCACGCCGTCTTCGGGAAGGCAGGCGGCGGCTCGGTTGAGGTCAAGGACGAAGCCAGCGGCCGGATCGTCCTCAGCGAGCGCTTTGGCGCGGCGGAGGGCCGAGCCGAATAGAATGCAGCAAACCGCTTGAGCATTGGTGGGGTGCACTGTAGTCTCGGGAACATCCGACCGTTGGAGCTGCCAGAGAAGGAGGATAGGAGATGGGTACGCTCAAGGTGGGGGTGATGATCGAGTCGTTCAGGCTGGGCGTGAAGGGAGGCATCCAGAAGGCAGCCGAGTTGGGTGCAGACGGCTTCCAGATCTACGTCACCGGGGGCGAGATGGCCCCCTGGAACATGAGTCAGAGCGGTCGGCGGGAGTTCCGCCACTTCGTCGACTCGTTGGGCCTGACCGTCAGCGCGCTGTGCGGTGACCTGGGTCACGGTTACACCAGGCCGGACGAGCTGGACGAGCTCATCGACAAGAGCAAGCAGATCCTGGACCTGTCCTCGGACCTGCGGGTGCCCATCGTCACCACCCACGTCGGCGTCATCCCCGAGGACGACAGCGACCCCACCTGGGAGGTAATGACCGGAGCCCTGGAGGAGCTGGGAAGCTACGCCGAGAGGACCGGGAGCGTCTTCGCCACCGAGACCGGCCCCGAAGACCCGGCCCTGATGCGCACCTTCCTGGAACACCTATCCACCGAGGCGGTGCGGGTGAACTACGACCCCGCCAACCTGGTGATGATGGGCTTCGACCACGTGAAGGGCGTGAGCGACCTGGCCCCCTACATCGTCCACACCCACGCTAAGGACGGCATCCGCACCCCCGACGGCAAGCACAAGGAGGTACCCCTTGGTATGGGGCAGGTGGACTGGCCAGCGTACCTCGGCGCGTTGGAGGAAGCGGGTTACGACGGCTTCTTCACCATCGAACGCGAGGTGGGCGACGACCCGGTGGCCGACATCGCCAAGGCCATCGAGTTCCTGCGCGGCTTCTGAGCGGAGGCGCTGACCGGGAGAAGGAGGACTTCCTACGAGGAGTGACGTCGTTGAGCGTTGGGGATGCCTGGAGCTGAAGTTCAGGGCACACGGGTCGGGCCGGCTCTCGTACTTCAGCACCGATCTCCGAGTGCACTTCGAAGGGTCGGGCGGGACGTGCCTCTCACTGTCCGGCTTCTGGGACGGCGGGCGGAGATGGAAGGTGCGCTTTGCGCCCCCCGAGCCCGGCGAGTGGCTCTGGCGAACGGAGTCCAACGACCCCGGGCTCAACGACCTGCGCGGGGAGTTCGCCTGCGTCGAAGTAGCACAGCCACTCTCGGCCGGTCCCCGGGGCCGTCCGCGGCAACGCTCTGTCCGGCAACCACCGCGGAAGGTCGAGACAAGCGAAGCTTGGCCGAACCCGGTCCGTCGGCACGGGCCACTGCAGGTCTCCGGGGACGGCCGCTACCTGGTCCGCGCCGACGGTACGCCCTTCTTCTGGTTGGCCGACACGGCCTGGTGTTTCCTTCAGCGGGCCACCGTGCGGGAAGCAGGCACCTACGCCCAGGTGCGGGCCCAGCAGGGGTTCACGGTTGCTCAGGTGGTGGGCATCATGGCCCGGCACCTGGAAGGGTCAGGCCGAGAGGTGCGTCGCGGCTGCCTCCAGCCCAACGTCCGAGGCAAGCCGGCCTGCAGACTGACCCGGCTGGGCCTGGTACCGGACCCGCCCTTCTACAGACACGTGGACCGTCTCCTCGGTGAACTTCGGAAGGCCGGCATTCTCGTGGCCATGCTCCCCCACTGGGGCTTCCTGGCCAACGCCTACCTGGTGCTCCACCACGTCCGAGGCTTCTTCCGCCAAGGCGACGTCCCCCTCTTCTATCAGGAGGGCGGGGTCCGCTACGCCCGCTACGTCGGCGCGCGCTACGGCGCGTTCCTTCCCGTCTGGGTGTTGGGGGGAGACGTGAGGGCAGAGACGGACCAGCAGGTGGAGTACTGGCGCGCGGTGGCCCGGGGTCTCGACGAGGGCTCAGGGATGCAGCTCCTTCATACCTACCACCCGTCCGGTCACCACTCCAGCTCACAGTGGCTCCACGAGGAGCCCTGGCTGGACTTCAATATGGTCCAGTCGGGCCACAGCATCGACAACACCAACGCCTATTCCCTCCTCAGCTCCGACTTCGAGCGCGCCCCCATCAAGCCGGTCCTGAACGGTGAGCCCTGTTACGAGAACATCTCGGACGGTCTGAGCCGATCCGAACCGAAGCCCATTGACGACCACCAGGTGCGCAAGGCCTTCTTCTGGT
>CAZIBA010000153.1:0-5913 GCA_964536795.1 uncultured Planctomycetota bacterium
TCGGTGAAACAGGATGCCAGCGTCGGTGAGATGATTCAGGAAGCACTGCGGTTCTTCGCGGCCCGAGCTCAGGAGCAGGGCGTCAACTTCCAGGTAGACGTCTCCGACCCCGTTTCGGAGGTGCGCTACGCCGACCTCTTCGAGGTCTTCACCAACCTCATCAAGAACGCCCTGGAGGTGATGCCCGCGGGAGGCCGACTCACGGTCAGCACCTGCCGAGAAGGGAACCAGGCCGTCGTCAGGTTCACCGACACTGGTCCGGGGATGTCCGAGGAAGTGAGAGAGAGACTCTTTCAGCCGTTTTTCACGACCAAGAGATCGGGGGAAGGCACGGGCCTGGGCCTGGCCATATCGCAGGACATCGTCCGCCGATGCAACGGCAGCATCGAAGCGGAGAGCAGGCCCGAGAATGGCGCCACCTTCGTCCTCCGGTTCCCCCTTCCTGAACCGGCCATCTGAGGGCCACCAAGCTTAGCTTGTTCTCATCGTATCCGCCGGCCGGCGGACCTGCCCGAGCGGAGCCCGTATACGGACTGACCCGATGCTGCTCTGCGAAGCCCGCTACGCAGGGCGGAGAAGAGCAGCGGCCCCGCTTCGCTGCGAAGCACGAGCGGGCAAGACGAGAGTGGCGGTGCCACCACTTGGGAAGCGCAACCGACTTATGACACGGAAGACCACCGACGGCGCCAGGATTCTCATCGTCGATGATGACCTCTTCGTGCTCCGCAGCCTGTCGGAGCTGCTGCGGACCGAGGGCTACCGCGTGGTCAGCGCCAGCTCATCCTCGGAAGCCCGGGAACTGCTGGACGGAGGTGTCTTCCACGTCCTCCTCACCGACGTGACCATGCCCGGGGAGGACGGTTTCCAGCTCCTGGCCTACGCCAGGCGCCACTGGCCCGAGGTCCCCGTGATCATGGTCACCGGTTACGGGAGCATTGAGGACGCCGTCAAGGCCATCAAGATGGGGGCCTACGACTACGTCACCAAACCCATCGCCGACGACGAGGTGCAGCTCGTCATCGCCCGGGCTCTGGACCAGCGGAGCCTGGTGATGGAGAACCGGTCCCTCAGGCAGCAGCTCGGTGACAGTTTTAAGTTCGACAAGCTGGTCTACTGTGACCCCAAGATGCAGCAGGTGGTCGACGTCCTGAAACGGGTCGCCGACACCCGCAGCACGGTCCTCTTCACCGGTGAGAGCGGTACGGGCAAGAGTCTGGTGGCCCGGGCCATCCACTTCAACAGTCCCCGTCGGGAGGGGCCCTTCGTCGAGGTCAACTGCGGCAGCCTGCCCGAGACCCTCCTGGAGAGCGAGCTCTTCGGCCACGTCAAGGG
The DNA here is from genome assembly GCA_964536795.1 of uncultured Planctomycetota bacterium. Classification (GTDB taxonomy): domain Bacteria; phylum Planctomycetota; class DG-23; order CBDVDV01; family CBDVDV01; genus CAZIBA01. The sequence continues at coordinate 1,333 of CAZIBA010000153.1, forward strand.
GGCCTTCTCGGGGGCCATCGCCTCCCGGGAGGGCAAGTTCAAGGCCGCCGACGGCGGCACCATCTTCCTGGACGAGATCTCCACCGCTTCCCACTCCCTGCAGACCAAGCTCCTGCGCATCCTGGAGACCTTCCAGTTTGAGCCCGTGGGAAGCAACGACACCGTTGAGGTGGACATCCGGGTCATCCTGGCCACCAACACGGACCTGCAGGAACTCGTCCGCCAGGGCACACTCCGCCAGGACCTCTACTACCGTATCAACGTGCTCAACGTTGTCCTGCCGCCGCTGCGGGAACGGCCCGACGACATCCCCCTGCTGGCGGAGTACTTCCTCCGCCGCTGCAGCCAGACCGAGAACTTGGACGTTGCCGGCTTCGCCGACGAGGTGATGACGGCCTTCCTCTCCTACGGTTGGCCCGGGAACGTCCGCGAGCTCTTCAACGTGGTCTACCGCGCGGCCCTGCTCACCAGGGGTTCCCTCATCACCGCGGCCGACCTCCCGGAGCGTCTGGCCGCTGGGCCCTCGCGTCCCGCCCCCTCTCCGTCACGGGGGGAGGCCCCCCTCTTGGACAGTGGGGGCCTCAAGGCGGCCAGGGAGGCCTGGGAGCGAGACCTGATCGGCCGCGTGCTGGAGTCGGTGAACGGGTCCAGGCAGAGGGCGGCCGCACGACTGCGCATCAACCGAGCGACGCTGTTCAACAAGATGAAACGCTACCACATCGACTGAGGGGACACCGAGTCCGGGGCCGGCGTCGCCTCCCTTGCAGAGGACAGCCTCAGGTGAAACTGCGTCGCTTGCGGGTCCGGGGGGTCGCCAGCAGCCCGTGCTTTTTCATCTTGTGGTAGAGGGTGGTCCGGCTGACACCAAGGTGCTCTGCCGCCCTCTTGCGACTGCCGTTGTGCAGGGCCAGCGCCCTTTCGATGATCTCCCGTTCCGGCCCGGCCAGAGAGGCCTTGAGGTGAGCGCGGCCAACCGGTCGCTCGAGTTGGCTCACCACCGGGGCTGGCAGGTCCTCACAGGCCACCCGCTTCCCCCGGGCCAGGATGACGGCCCGCTCCACCACGTTCTCCAGCTCCCGGACGTTGCCGGGCCACGAGTAGCGTTGCAGGTTCTGCATCGCCGAGGGGGTGTAACCCGCCAGCTGCCTGCCGTTCTGGGTGTTGCAGAGCTGCAGGAACTCCTCGGCCAGAAGCTGAATGTCGCCCACCCGGTCCCGGAGTGGCGGCAGCTCGATGGTGATGACCTTGATCCGGTAAAACAGGTCTTCCCGGAACCTGCCCTCCTTCACGTCCCGCTCCAGGTCCACGTTGGTCGCCAGGATGGTGCGCACGTCGACGGACACGTTCCTGGTGCCCCCGACCTTCTGGAACTCCATGTTCTCCAGGACCCGGAGCAGCTTCACCTGCAGCGACGGTGAGGCGGTGGAGATCTCGTCCAGGAAGATGGTGCCGCCGTGGGCCGCCTCGAACTTGCCCTGGGTGTCGAGGATGGCCCCGGTAAAGGACCCCTTGGTGTGTCCGAAGAGCTCGCTCTCGAGGATGGTGTCGGGCAGGGCCCCGCAGCTCACTTCGACGAAGGGACCGTCCCGGCGGGACGAGTGACGGTGGATCTCCCGGGCCACGAGACTCTTGCCCGTCCCGCTCTCACCGGTCAGCAGCACCGTCGCCTGGGAGTCGGCGACGATCTTGATCAGTTCGAAGACCTTGTGCATCTTGGGGTCGCGGCCGATGAGGCCGCCGAAGCGGTGACCGGACTGGGCTTCCCCCGCGGCCGGTCCCAGGCGATGGTGTTCGGTCAGTATCCGGCGGATGACCTGGCTGATGTCTTCGTCCATGACCGGCTTGGTCAGGTAGTCGTAGGCCCCCGACTTCATCGCCCGCACGGCCTGGTCGATGGCCCCGAACCCGGTCATCATCACCACCGACGTCTGCGGGTAGCTCTCCCGGACGAAGTCGAGCAGCTCGAAACCGTCGGCCCCGGGCATCTTCACGTCCGCGAAGACCAGGTGAAAGGACGAGGAGCCCAGCAGACCCCGGGCACTGTCAACCGAGTCGCTCACCTCCACCTGGTGTCCTTCGAGGTCGAGGAGACCGGCGAGGGACTTGCGCACCAGGGGGTCGTCGTCCACGACGAGGACGCGGGCGGAGACGTCCACGCCCGCAGAGGAGACCTCACTTGTTGTTCTTGTCTTCACTGCTCAGTGCCTCAAACGCCAAGAAGGTGGTGGCCGCTCCACTGGCCGTCGAGAAGGGGAAGAGGACGTTGTCGATGGCGAAACCCATCCTGGCCCAGGTGTTCGGGGGCACGTAGACCACGTCGTTCTGAGCCAGGAAGATGTTGCTGCGCACGTCTCCCTTGTTCACGATGTCGAAGAAGTTCACACGGAAGATCTCGGGGTTCTCCGGGTCGCCCCGCACGACCAGTATCCTCTTCGGCGCCGCCCGCTGGGTCACCCCCCCGGCCGAACCGATGGCGTCCAGCAGCGTCTGTTGACCGACGTAGCTCTGCACCCCGGGCCGGGCCACCTGGCCCAGCACGTAGATGCGGGCGCTGCGGGTCTCCTCGACGGTCACCTCCACACGGGGACTGGGGATGTGCTCGTCGTAGAGAGCGGCGACCTTGTCCCGGACCTCGCCAAGGGTGAGACCGGTCACGTAGACGTCGCCCAGCAGCCGAAGGCTTATGGAGCCGTCGGGAGCCACCATCACCTGCCGGTTCAGGTCGGGGTACCCTTCCACTTCGAGCTTGAGCACGTCGCCGCACCCGCAGGTGAAGGCCTGGAAGGGCGCGTGCTTCTGCAGTAACGCCAGCTCGGCGACCGGCCGTTCCCCTACGTACGATACACAACCGGCCAGCAGAACCAGCACGCCCACACAGCCGGCCGTCCCGAGGACACTGCCCATCCGATGACCCCGCGTTTCCACCTTGCAGTCCCCCATTTGGTCCGTGTGTTCTCCACCCGCCTTCTGCCCGCGGGACGCCGGGACCCGCGGTTTGGCTGCAAGTCTCGTCGAAACGCCGAGCGCCCACAACTATCTTTTACGCAAAGGTAGTGCCAAGGACCGGCCCTTGCCGTCAGGGCGGCTGCAACTCCTTGTTCGGCAAGGACTTCCGTTCGCATCTTATCTGTCCCGGTGGTGCGACGCAGGAGGGAGGATTCACGTGGCGTCGAGGGTTGTTGACGCTGCGGGCGACTGACTGGCGGACAGCGTTGCTTTTGCTCGGCATCCGATAGAAAACCGTGACCGTCAGGCCCGTCCTGCGGCATTAGTGGCCTGCTCCCCGTCGTCAGTTGGCGCTCGGACACTGCCAGACGAACGGCCGAGGCCGAACCGTCCGCCCGCCCAGAAGCCATTTGGGACCGACTTCAGGGCGCCCCACGACGCTACCGACGCGCGCTCAGGGCGCCCGTCCCTGGCCCACGTTGGTCGGTTCAGAGCACTCAGGTTGCGTCGCTCCCACGGGGTGTGCGTGGCCGATAACGGGAAATGCCTACGCCAAGCACGGCCTCTGGTTACGTGACCAGGCACCGGTACGCCCCGCGCACGCGAGCTGTCGCCGCGGAGCTGCAAGCACACGCCCCTGCTTGCGCTTCGCCCTTGCTTCGCTGGCGGTCCTCCGTGGCTGCCAACGGTCGAGGTGCACCCGCTGGCCGTCGCCAAATCCCCCAAATGGGGACGGCTTGTTCAGTTTTCCAAACGAAGTTGTCGACAAAGACACGCCTGCATCCTGCTGCGGAGCCCGCCCCCAAGGCCGCTGGGGCCGAGGCCGCTGGGGTTTGAAGACCGCGGCGATGTTCTGAAGTCCCTTGCAGCGCAGTAACTTGCGGAGGGCCCAGGGCGAGACAGAAAGCGGCTTTTCTCGATCGGAGAGCTGCTGCTCGACCGTTGGCACATCCGTTGCTTAGGTAAGATATGCACATTGCGTCCGGGTACGGTGTGTTCGGGCTGTGCGGTGCGGGAACATCTGTAAGTGCGCTGTGAGCCGAATCTGCGCGACGGCACCACGGCTTCGGCAACATGGGTGGAGAGGGAGAGTGGCAGAAGGACCGGATAGGAGGTCCTATGTCAGGGTTGAGCTGACGTTGCCCATCGTCTTACGCACGTTGGAGGCGAGGGGGAGTGTCTCTGGCAAGACGATCAACGTCTGCGCCCGAGGCGCCAAGGTAAGCAGTGAAGATATCGACGAGCTCCGCGTGGGCTCGAGGCTCGACGTTCGCATTGCGTGGACAGGTGGTCCGGAGAAGCCGTCACGTTGGTTGTGCGGCAGAGGGCGGGTGGTCTGGGTGTCGCCGGAGATGCCGGAGCTCGAGGGGGACCCGTCACGCTGGGCGGGCGAGCCCGGGAGCCTCGGCGTCTGCTTTGACGGGCCCCTGGCCGTGGAGAGCTGACGCTCTCATTGGCAGGGGGGGGAACCATTCCGCACTCCTGGCGCCTCCGCGCCCCTGGCCCCGGTACCCGACCTGCCGGCCAAGGCTGGTCCCGGTCTTCCCGCGCATTGGCACCGGAGCGGCTTTCCTGAACCGACCCCTTCGGTGACCAGAACGGTCTTCGTCCTGGAGGCCCGCAGAGCCAGAAGAC
>CAZIBA010000154.1:0-5902 GCA_964536795.1 uncultured Planctomycetota bacterium
TCGCACCGAGACCGAACCCCGCCCCAGCACCCCCAGCCGCCTCACCTGCCACCTCTCCCCCCGAAACCCCCCACACCCCCCCGCCAGCACAAGCAGCAGACAGGCCACCATCGCCAGCAGCGACCCAACCCGCTCCCCCCTCCCTGCCATCGTGGGCTCCTTCAGCGTGCGGCCACCGCCCGCGAGTGTGTTCTGACCAGTTCCAGGAAGTAGCAGAAGTTTTTGAAGGGGACGTCGGGGGGGACGGCGTGGTCCACCCAAGTGACGTAGCCCCCGCCAGCCAACAGCTCCGGGACCTTGCTCTGGACCTCCCGCTTGACGGTGGCCAGGTCCTTGGCCAGGGCGCGCTTGTCGATGCCGCCTATGAGGATGAGGTCCTGGCCGTACTGCTTTCGGTAGGCCACGGGGTCGCAGCCTGCGGCCACCTCGATGGGGTAGATGCCGTTGACTCCCCCCTCCAGCCAGAGGGGGTTGAGCTCGTCGGTGTTGCCGTCACAGTCCACCAGGAGCACGTCGATGCCGTGGTCGCGCAGGAAGCCCGTCACCTTCTTGTAGCTGGGAAGCATGAAGTCGCGGAAGAACTGGGGTGAGATGAGGGGACCACCCTTCATGGCCATATCCTCCCAGAATGTGGCAAAGTCCAGGTCCACTTCTTCCACGGCCCGGCTGATACAAGCGAGCACGAACTCGGCGACGTAATCGGTCATCTCGTGGACCAGGTCGGGGTCGTCGTAGTAGAGGAGGGCCAGGTGCTCCATGCCGATCCAGTTGCGGAGCCAGCCGTAGTAGCTTCCGGCGCCGATGCCCAGGGGGTAGTCGCGGTCGCGGTAGGTGCGCTTGAGGTCGTCCCAGTATTCGGGGTATCGGCAGGGGCTGTCGGGGTTGAGGTATCCCTTGAAGCGCTCCCAGTCGTCGCGGTCCTTGATGGGGTACTCCAGCCACTGGGGCATCCCGACCTCCAGGTACTTCCAGACCCGCTTCACGCCGCCCAGAGGGTCGCGGACGGTCTTGGTCTCGGCGTCCTCCTCGATGACCTCCTCCTTGCCCACCGTGAGTGGGCTGAGGTTCACGGGGACGTGGACGTAGCGGTCAAAACCGAAGTAGGTAGCGAACTGGACGTCGGCGGGCATACCCTCGCGCTGCCATCGGCGGATGGTGTCGGGGAAGGTCCACTGAGGCATCATGAAGGGCCGGTCCACCGGCTCGAAGTGCATGGTGCGAAGGAACCGTTCGCGGGCGTTCATGGCAGGCCTCCTCTGTTTCCCGCGTCAGAGTGGCGACGGAGCCGCGGGCCTTGGCGTCGCGGCCGCTCCGGAGTCTGGATTATGCTTGCCGGGGCGGGGTTTATCAAGTAGTAAAGTCGTAGGGCTACCCGGAGAGAACTCAGTGGAGGACACGCCGTGGCTGAACTGTTCAAGGCGACGGAAATCGTGGAGATGGCCATCCAGGAAGAGAAGAACGGCGTCGCCTACTATGAGGCCTTCGCCGAGAAGACCAGCGACCCGGAGGTGAAGGAGTTCGCCCTCCGTGTGGCTGAGGAGGAACGCCGACACGAGCAGGAGTTCACTGAGATGCGTGACCAGCTTGGTGCCTACGTCGCCTCTGAGACCTACGGGGGCGAGTACCTGGCCTACGTCCAGGCCCTGGTCGGCGACCGGTTTATGCCCGACGAGCAGGCCGCGCTGGACTCGGTGCAGCGGGCGGCGAGCGACCGGGAGGTGGTCGTGACGGCACTGCGCTTCGAGAAAGAGACGCTGCTCTTCTTCAGCGAGATGAAACAGTTCGTGCCCGAGCGTCACGGCCTGGTCATCGACAAGCTCATCGACGAGGAGCGCAAGCACGTCGCCGACCTCTCGGCCCTGCTGCAGAAGCTGAGCTGAGCACCTGACACCGTCAGCCAACAGACTGCCCCCGCTAGGTCTGACCCGGCGGGGGCATCTCTTTTCCGGACCTGCTCTCAAGGAGCGGGGGCGTGCTCACTCCTGCCAATCCGGGTGCTTGCGATCGCGGGCCATGAGGTCCTTCACAATGGGGGTCAGGTCGTCGGCTTCGGTGAAGAGGGCCAGACCCTCGGCGTAGGCGCTCTGGCCGGGCTGGAGGGTGCCGAAGTAGGGGTCGGCGTGGATGCAGGGGATGCTGGCATTGGTGATCATGCTCTTCCCGGGTGTCCACCAGAAGACCATCTTCCGTGAGCCGTCCAGAGATTCAACCACCGAGAGGGCCAGGTCCATGTCCTTCTCGATGAGCCCACCCTGGCGCTCGGCCCGGGTGTCGCGCTGGGGTGAGCCCTTGACCACGCAGCCTTTGTACTTGCCCTCGGGCTTCTCCGTGGGGAGGTCGGCGATGACCTCGAGCTTCCCGTCGAAGACGAGAAAGGAGTGCTCGAAGTTGCCGGTCCAAGCGGGAAAGCCCGTCAGTTGGCGGTACTGGAAGCACAGGAGCGGACGAATGGTCGGCAGCGTCTTCTCCCCGTTGTTGGTTATGCGCATGGCCAGGGCCACGCCCTTGGTCCCCTCGGGGACCTCGTTCGGACCGGCCACCCGGGCAAACGCCTCGACGACGACTCCCTTCTCGTGGGGACTCTCCACCCGGTAGGAGGCCTGTCTTCCGTCGGGGGAGAGGACCCAGAGGGAGGGGTTCCTGTCCCAGTGACGGAGGATGCTCATGCCTTGGGGGTTGTACTCCAGGTGCTCGGGGAAGTTGAAGAAGAGCTTGCCCCCGTCCTTCCAGGGCGCGGCGACGGACAGCCCGTATTCGTTGTGCTGTTCGCGGTCCTGGTCGCTGCGTCGCTCCGGATCGACGAACAGGTAGATCTCACCGTCCCTCATCTTCTCAGGCACAGTCGCACTCCTCAGTCTTAGGGGCTCTGGGGCCCCGACGGCTGCGGCCCCTGCGGGCCCGCCGGGCTCGGCTATGACCAAGTCGTCCAGGTGGAACTCCTGTCCTTCGTCCTCCTTGTTGTCGGTGATGAAAGTCACCCCGGCGACGGCGTCGCCCACAAGAGAGCTGGCCTCACCAAAGACGAAGAAGTCGCTGGCCATCAGTGTGACCTGGCGCCACTGCCCTTCCGGCGTAGCCTGCAGCGTGAAGCGGAAGTTGTCTCCGGCCTGTTTGCCAAAAAGCATCAACTGCAGGCTGGGCATATTGACGGTCCGGTAGGCGAAGCTGACCGTGGTGGACTCCGTCACGGGGATGTCCAGGGCCCAGAGGCCCAGAGGCTGCTTCCCGTCGACGGTGGCCAGGGCAGCTTTGCTGCCCTGGTGGCCCGGCTCTATGAGCCTGGCGTTTCCCCAGTCGCCCACCGAACGGTCCTCGAAGTCGGCCCGGAAGAGCGCCCGGGGGGCAAGTGCCGAGCGCTCGCCGCCGGCGGGTGCCGCGGACACCTCCTTCGGTTCGCTTCCCTCCGGGAGCATGGGACCCACGTACTGTGTCGCAACGACTCGGTTATCGACCCAGTAGTGGGAATCGTGAGGGAAGGGCTTGCTGCGGTAGACCTGGTCGAAGGCCCGGCCAATGGCCACCGTGGGGTCGAGGCGCCAGCGCATGTCCGTCTTGGCGTAGACCTGCTTCCCGTCCACCCAGAGCCGCAGTTCACCGTCGCGTCGGCCGGGCGCGTTCATCTTGACCATCATCTCCAGGTGGAACCACCTGTCTTCCGGGAAGACGCCGTCGATGGGCCAGTTGTCTCCCCACGGGCCCTTCTGGTCGATGTGGTAGGGATACCACATGGGGCTGAGTGCTTTTCCTTCCTGGCCGACGAGGGTGGCGCAGAAGTAGGGCAGCTCAGTCGGACGCACACCTGCGCTCCCCATGGCCTTCCACTGGGGCATCCCCTTGGCTACGCCCGAGATGCCGATGAAGCGGGTGTTGGCAGCGCCCGGGCCGTAGCGGGCGTAGACCCGGTGGTAGAGCACCTCCACCGGCTGCGGGAGGTCAAAGGTAAGACTGGCCCCGTTTCCCCCTGCGGGACCGCGCTTCTGGAGGCTTCGCTTCCCCGAGAAAACTACCCTGGTGTCATCAGTCAGGCTGTAGAGGTCCCAGTTGGAGCAGCCCCAGCCCTGCTTCCAGGACTCGTCCTCGTAGTCGGCGAAGTAAACGACGGCCGGGTCCTCGGCCAGGCCCACGTCGCCCGGGTAACTGGCCGCCAGGCCCCACTGGGGTTCCTCAGCGACCACCCCCGGGCACGTCAGAATCCACACAAGCAGCATCGGAAACGCTGCTCTGACAGCCATCTTCGATCTCATCTACCAATCCTCCAACCCAACCCCCTCGGGCCCTTGGGGTGATACTACTGTGTCGTCCGACGGTCAGGACGGTCCCGGCCGTTCACTGCGGCCCGGCAAAGCCACCCGCCGACCACCGGCCTCCATCCGGACCTTGAGCTCCTCCGCTGCCCTCAGCATCTCCGCGGCGAGCTTGGCGCCGGCCGCCGGCCCGAGGGGTGAGCTGCAGGCCTCGTAGCCGCCCCACTCGTAGGCGTTGCGGTGCGGGATGTAGCCGATGTGGTCGGTGGCAATCTCCATGACGTAGGTCTTGGGAAAGGGGCTCTCCCACTTGAGGCGCAGCCCCAGCTCGGCCGTCAGCTCGCCGGGGCCGCCGAGGAAAAGTATGGGACCGACGGCCCACAGGCTGAGATAGGTGCGCACACCGCCATCGACCAGGACCTCTTCGCGCACCTGACGGCGCCTCCCCGTCCCGTAGTTGGCCGGCACCCGGGCGAACTCCTCTTCGCTCATCACCGGCAGGACGACCTCCCGGTAGTCGGAGCCCACGGGCGGGTCCTCGAGCTTCACCGAGTCCCAGCGGTGGTAGAGGACTTTTTCGGCCAGTGCCTGACCCATGCGCTCGCAGCGTCCGAAGCCGGCCTCGGCGCCCAGGGGATGATTGTCACCACAGGCCCCGTTGATGAAGAGGGCGGTGCCACCCAGGTTCGCCTCTATCTCCCGTTTGAGGGCGCCGGGGTAGTCGGCGGTGACTTCGGTGGAGGTGTCACCCACGGTGAGGGCGTGAGCGGTGTAGTTGACGACGGTGGCCACGTAGGTGTGGCGGGGTCCCCGGCAGAAGTAGACCATACCGATCTCGTCGTCGACGGGGCCGTCGGCCACGGCCAGCAGGTTCTTCTGTTTGGGCTGGTAGTAGTACTCGCCGCTGGGGAAGAAAACCCGTCGGTTCAGGTTCTCCCGGACGCGGGAGTAGTTGTAGTAGACCTCGACCTCGACGGCGCCGCCGACCGCCCGTGTGAGGGCCTCGACGGAGCGGTCGATGACCCGCTCTCGGTACTCCGGTTTGTACTCGGGCCCGGCTGACCGCCGTCCCCACCGGTGCGACCTCACCGACGGGGTGGAATGAGAGTGGGACGCCGTGGTCAGGATGGAGCGCTCGGGGAGGCCGGTCGCTTCGGCGCAGCGCCCCTGGAGCTCGGCCACGAACTCGGCGTCGAGGGTGGCGAGGTCGTAGGTGAGCACGGCCACCCGCTCACCCACGCTCTCTCTCCCGGAACGGTCCTCCAGATAGAGGGCAGCCACGTGAAGGTCGTCGTGGATGCCCGTGGCCACCAGGTCCGGGCGGTAGCCGACCAGGTGGATGGGCAGGTCGGGGCTGATGCTGGCCTTGGCCGCACCGCAAAGAAGCACCGTGCCACCTCCTCTCAAGCTGCAGTTCCCTGTTGGCTTGTCCGGGTCCGGCCCGGGGTCTATCGGACGATGCCCCCTGCCAAATCTTTCTCCACCGTTCGGCCCGGCCCGGTGATGGAAACGTGGCCATCCGGCGGGCCGGAGGTGGCGAAGGTAACCTGGTAGGTCGTGTCGCCGATGACTATCCGGGCGCCAGGCCTTCCGTCCGACTCGATGCGCTCACAGGAGGTGACGGGCGGGGTGTCCTTTCCAGTGGCGTAAAGGACCGT
>CAZIBA010000155.1:0-5898 GCA_964536795.1 uncultured Planctomycetota bacterium
ACCAGTTCCCGGCTGAGGCGGGCCTGCTCGGCGAACTCCTGCAGGTTCTCCCGTCGCTTCTCCCCCGAGACCTCCTCCACGTGGCCCAGCACCCCTTCCATGGAGCCGAACTGGCGAAGGAGCCCCAGGGCGGTCTTTTCACCGATGCCGGGCACGCCGGGGACGTTGTCCGAGCTGTCTCCGGCCAGGCCCAGCCAGTCCACCACCTGCTCGGGGGTGATGCCCTTCTCCTCGGCCAGCACCTCGGCCGTGATGAGTCGGTCCTTGGTATTGTCGTAGATGACGACCCGGGGACCGAGGAGCTGCAGGGCGTCCTTGTCGCGGGTGAGGATGCGGACGTCGAGGCCCTCCTCAGCGGCCCGACGGGCCAGGGTAGCGATGACGTCGTCGGCCTCCACACCCTCCACCCGGAAGATGGGAATGCCCCAGGCGTCCACGATCTTCTCCACGTACTCGATCTGGACGGTCAGGTCCTCAGGCATGGGGGGTCGGTTGGCTTTGTACTCGGGGTACCTCCGGTGGCGGAAGGTGGGCTTGCCGGTGTCGAAGGCCACGGCCACGTAGTCGGGGTGTCCGTTGAGGATTCGCCGGAGCATGTTGGTGAAACCGTAGACGGCCCCGGTGGGGATGCCGGCGGGGCTGGAGAGCTCTCCCCGGATGGCCCAGTAGGCCTGGTAGAGCTGGGAATGCCCGTCGATGAGATAGAGCGTCTTGCCCATGGCTTTCAGAAGCGGGCTCCGTGTGTCCTGGCCCCAAGCGTCCGTCACGCCCCGTTGGCAGTCGGCGCGGGTGCGCCGCGACAGACGTCCGAGGGTCCGGATCCATCAGCAGGCGGCCGTGTGCCTCCGGGTGGCTGGTCGCACAGACCACGGTCACTCCCGGGACGACATCCCGTACGCGCAGGCGAACAGCTCACACGCCCGAGGCGGAACGGGAACACGGATTGGCACGCAGATTGGGTAGCGCTTTGAGACCTCGGATGATCCGAACTGTTGAGTTGGCTCCCGTCAGCGGAGCCAGAGAGAACCTCCCCGGACACGCAGGTGCCGGGATTCACACCTAAGTCTACCCTCTGAGCCGACAGTGTCAAGGGGTTTTTGCACGTCTTCAGGCAAAAAACTTTTCTGCCTTGCCGGGCCCGGACGGGGAGCTATAATGACCCCCCGGAAGACGTGCTGGGCTTCCACCTCCGAACGCCACCCGTGAGAGGCAGGAACGGGAGACCACCATCATGAACGAAGAGAAGCCCACGGCGTCGGCGCCCGCACCGTTCGGCAGACCTCGTCGTCGGGCCGTTCCGCTGCTCACCAGCGTCGTCATCGTGGTCCTGGCCATCGCTTGCGCGGCCGAGGGGTACCTCATCTACCTCAAGCAACTCCAGATCGTGTCCGGTTCAATGGACAGTGACTTGATCCGAGGCGAGCTGACCCAGCTGCAGACGAACCTGGACCAGGCCAACTCCACACTCCAGGAGTATACGAGTCTTTTAGGCTACTACAGCGTGGGCGACCTTCGCGAGGCGGTCAAAGACGCCCCCACGGGGACGGCACGCAGCCTGGTGGACAACATGAACACGGAGCTGCAACTCGCCCTGGCCAAGATCGCACGCCTGGAAGCCAGCATCGCCGAGCGGGACAACACCATCCAGGGAATGCAGACGGTCGAAGGCCAACTGAGGAGCGAGATAGCCGTCGAGAAGCAGCGGGCCGAACGGTCGGAGCTGTTGCTCGGGAACGAGCAGCAGGCCCACAGTAACGACGTCCAGAGACTCGAGGCCGAGTCCGCCGACTGGAAGAAGAAGTTCGAACGGTCGGACGCCGACTACGCAGATGCAGCCCGGAGTCAGAGGGAGGAACTGCAGAAGCGGCTGGACCTGGCAGCCCACAGCAGGGCCCGGGAGGAGGTGCTGCGCGTGCTGCTGGCCCAAAGGCTGCGGGTGCCTGTGCCCGGTGGCCTCAGCGCGGCTGTTCTCGCTCCTTACCAACTGCGACTTCAGGTAGCCTCGGCCACCCGCGACCCGGTCAACCGTGTGGTTCTCCCCTTCCACCCCGACCTCGAAGAGGGCATGCACTTCAACATCTACGGCCCCGACAGTCAGCAGGCCAAGTGCCGCATCGAGGTACAGATTGTGCACGAGGACCGGGCCCACGCCGAGGTCATCGCCGTGTACGGACGGTACGAGCCGGTCAGGGCGGGCGACCTGGCCGACCTGGACCTGGCCTACGAGGAGATTCGCAGAGCCGACGGACTTCCGGTTACTCCGTGATCGGGAGTCGATCGGCTGCAGGCCTGGGTACGGAGCACCCCGGCAAGGGCCGAGGCAAGGGATTTTTTTGTTGACAATCTCGGGGCCGGGGGGTAAGAGAGGTCGGAATTTGGGGTTGTCTGGCCTGTGATTATCACCTACAGGCGGGGCCGAGGGCGCGCTGCCAGGGGTCCTCGTTCGAGGGGGTGGCCGGACTCGTAGGAGTGCGAAAGGAGGAGCACAAGTGGAGGTTTCCGGCGAATACCGTGGAGGTGGCTCGACGGGGACGTTGATAGTCTTCATCATCATCGCCGTCGCTGGGCTGGGCTCGGCCTTCGGCTTCTACAGCCAGTGGGACAAGGGACGAGCCATCATGGACGAGCAGGAGCAGCAGATCGAGGGGCTGCAGGGGCAGGTCAAGGCGCTCGGTGACGGGCTCGATGAGTGGATCACCACCAGTGGCTGGGACAACAACCTGGCCATGGCCGAAGCCCTGAAGCCGGTTCCCGACCTGGCGCCCGTCAACACCAAACGCGCCCTGGAGGTGCTGGGCGAGCAAGCCCGCCAGGCCGAGCAACGGGCCTCGGGGATGGAGGCCCAGTTCATGAAGGCCAGCAACGACCTGGCCAGTCTGGAGAAGCAGCTCGAGGACACGGTCACCGCCAAGGACGCGGAGATCAAGACCCTGGAAGACGAAAAGGCCGAAATGGAGTCCGGCTACAAGAGCGAACTCAAGAAGCGCGACGACCTCGTCAACCAGCTTCGCACCGAGAAACGAGCCGCCGAAGATGCCTCCACGGAGGCCCAGGACACGCTGGAAGAGAAGACCGCCGACTTCAAGAGACTGATGCTCGAAAAGGACGCCAGCATCGCAGATATGCGGAAGAAGCTCCGCATCATCGAGGAGAAGGCGGAGGACCCCGACGGCTTCATCGTCAAGTTCGACGACGAGACGGACTACGGTACCATCAACCTGGGGGCCATCGACCACGTCAAGGTGGGGATGATCTTCCAGGTGTACCAGTTGGGCCGCGGGGGTGAGATCCTGCCCAAGGGCCGGGTGCAGGTCCGTCGGGTCAATGAGAAGGCGAGCGTGGTGGGCGTCATCGAGACCGTGCCCGACTGGCCCATCATCGAGGGCGACTACGTGATGACCCTGATGCTGGCCAAAGAGAAGCCCGTCTTCGTCATCGCCGGCTGGTTCCCCCCGGAGCTTCAGTACACCCCTCGGGAAATCTGCTTCCTGGCCGAGAGCTGGGGCGGAGTGGTGGCCGAGGAGGTTACCCTGGACACCAACTACCTGGTCGTGGGCAGCACCCGGGCCGATGCCGACGCTACCCCCGAAGCCCAGGCCGCCGCCCAGAAGGGCCTGGAGTCCTACAACCTGGCCCGTGAGCTGGGCATCACCATCCTCGACGTGGATAAGTTCCTGGAGCACGTTCGCCGGTAGCCGAGCAACCGACCCAGAAAAACCGGCCCCGGGGTCCAAACCCCGGGGCCGTTCGTCTTCTCAGCCCTCTTCGGTCGGCCCGACGAAACCCAGCGCTATTCCTGGATGCCGTCTATGCCCAGGGGGCCGGTGAAGCCGGCGAACCTGGCCCCGATGCGTTTCTTGCTGATGCGGGCGTCCAGCTCGCCGGCGAAGACCTCCTGGCAACTGGCGACCAGCTTCTCCATCTCCCCCTCGGAGAGGCCGTACTCGGCGCAGGCGACCTGGGGGTCGGCGAGAAGCTGCTGCCGGAAGTCGGCATCGGACAGCGCCCGCTCGATGATCTTCTCGATCCGTGTGTCAGCCATCCTCCTGGACCTCCCTCTTCTGGCCGGCCTCTACCCGGTCGCCGACGACCTCAGTGACGGTCCAGCCAGTCGGCGATGAAGGCGAAGACCTCCTTGCGGGCCTGCTTCCCGTTGATCAGGTCGCAGTGCCCGTAATCGGCCACGTGACCGTTGGCCAATCCGAACAGACGGTAGCTCTTGTCCTCGGAACCGATCCGCCGAAAGGCCTCCAGAACGGCCCACTCCGTGGCCAGGTTATCACCCTTCGCACACAATAAGAGCACAGGACAGTGTATCCTGTCAAGCCTTTTCGCGTAGACCACGTCCCCCTCGGCCGACTGAAACTCCCCCGAGTGCACCATCAGGATCATCTGGTCGTTCACCGCCGGGGGGATGTCCTCAAAGGCGTTGGCGTACATCCGCACGATGGTGCCGGCGTGGATGTTGGTGCTGTTGTAGTAGAGGATGGCCAGCGGGGTGTTGAACATCCAGGCGGCCGGGGCGAAGGTGCGGGCCGGGCCCCTCACGTTGATGACCAGCAGCACGTTTACCAGACCGTGGTAGTCGTCCATGTCGCGGAGGATGTCGTTGGGGGGCTGAGCGATGAAGACCGGCGAAGCTACGGCCACGAAGTTCTTCACCGTGGCCGTGTCCTCGGCCGTGGTCAGATACCCGTACATCACCATCCCCCCCATGCTGTGACCCACCCAGGTGACTTCCTCGGCTCCCGTCTCCCGACGGACCGTGTCCAGAATGGCCGGAACGTCGTAGCGTATGTAGTCGTCCACGGACCAGCGGCTGGGGTCGCGGGTCTCGACGTCGAAGCCGGCAAAGCCTCGATAGCGCTGGCGCAACCGGCTCTGACCGCAACCCCGCAGGTCCACCGTCCAGACGTCGTAGCCTTTGCTGTTGAGGTACTCGGGGAGGTGGTTCTGTCTGGTCAGGTTCCAGAAGTAGCTGTTGAGCGCCATCCCGTGGCAGAGGATGACGGGGGGAACGCCCGGGCGGGCCCGCTCGGCCCGGTAGTGGTAGAGGGCAAGGTCCCAGCCGTCGGCCGTCTGCGCCCGCACCTTCTCGTCCGGCGCGCTGGGCGAGGTGAAGAAGAGGTTGAGGGCGCACCCCGGCCCCACCAGCAGCGCCAGCACCACGGCCGCCAACAGCCGTGCTCTGCGCCCGGACCGCTCCGGCCTGTCGTGAGCCCAGTCGAACGGCCCTGGCCCCACCTCCCCCTCCCCGGGTCCAAGAGAACCGGCCCGGTCACGCCTCACCACTGGGCGGGTCACGGTCACCGTCCTCACCCCCTAATACCCCCGACGCTGCTGTCTGAGGGCGCTCCGCCAGGCCTGCCTGATGAGCTGGTTGGCATTGTCCAGCTCGAAGGCCCTGCGGAAGTAGGCGATGGCGCCCTTCAAGTCGTCGCCCTCGTCGGCGGCCACGCCCAGGTTGTAGTAGGCCAGAGCTCGCAGCGCGCGGCCGGCCTCCTCGCCACCCATCTGCTCGGCCACGTCTTCTTCGGGGATGTCGCAGGCCCGCTTCCAGTAGGCCACGGCCGCCTTCAGGTCTCCCTGCTGCTGCGACAGCACCCCCAGGTTGTAGCAGGAGTTAAAGCAGTCGGGGTTGACCCCTAAGGCCGTCCGCCAGGCCCGCCCGGCCTCATCGGCTTTGCCCAGGGTGGCCAGGGCCAGACCCAGGTTCACCCCGGCCTTGAGGTGACCGGGGTCGGCGGCCAGGCAGCGGCCGTAGTAGCTGACGGCCTCCTCCAGCTCACCCCCGTTGTGCTTGAGGACGCCCAGGTTGTAGAGGGCGCTGACGTGGGTGGGGTCCAGTTCCAGGGCTCTCTTCCAGTGGGCCTCGGCCTCCTCCAGCCTGGCCAACCC
>CAZIBA010000156.1:0-5897 GCA_964536795.1 uncultured Planctomycetota bacterium
GAATCAAAGCGCTGGCTTCCGGAGCGGGGGCCGCGTTCGCGGGAGCAGTGCTGAACAAGGTAAGCGGAGAAGAGATTGGGGCGCGGCTCAGAGAGGCCCTCCAGCGGCGGAGCGTGCCGGTGCTGCCGGCAATACCCTTCCGCCAGGAGTTCCTCCAGGCCGGGCTTGAAGGCACACCGCTGAATGCAGAACTCGTTGCAGATGGAGTTCGGTCGCTCCTGGACTCAATTTTGGCCGTCACCGAAGCTCCAGAAGGCAGTTGACAGGAAAGGAGGTCGACCATGTGCCTGGCGCACGTGGAATTCGTCGGTGATGAGGAAAAGCAGAAACCAGATGCCCTGAGCGACGTCGCCCAGATCGAGCGTACACCCGGGGGACTGCGAGTAACTGACCTGTTCGGCAACATCACGGAACTGGAGGCTGAGATCCGGAGCATCGATTTCATAGGCTCCGTGGTCAGCGTGGAGGAACGGCCAAGCTCGCCTGCGGGCCAGTAATGCCCGGGAGGAAAACCGGAGTGCAAACCCAGAGCTCGAGCATGAGGAAGGCACCAGGCCATGGGAGGACAAAGTCACAGGACAGGCTTCCGGCGACATCTGGACGAATTGAAAAGCAAAGTGGCTGGGCTCGAAGAACAGCTCAGTGATGTCCGCGGGCGCATCCAGAAGCTCCGCCCGGTTCCGCAGGGCGCGCGGCGAGCGGTGGTGGACCGCCTGCGATGCACCGGCTGTGGACTATGCGGCGAAATCTGCCCTAACGGCGCCGTGCGAGTGAAAGTGAACTATGTGGCGGTTGTTGATGTCGAGCGGTGCACGGGCTGCGGCCTTTGTGTTCAGAACTGTCCCCAGGGGGCTATCCGCCTGATAGGCGCAACACATGAAGCTCCTGAGAACGTAAGGAAACCAGGAAGTGCTTGACTGGGTGAAAGACCACAACCATCTGCAAGAGGTGCAGGAAGCGCACAAAGACTTCTTTGTGCTGGCGTTCTGGGGGGATTTCTCAGACGCGGCGGAACGCTCCCTTGCAGAAATCAAGGAGTTCAGTAGACAACACGAGCATATCCCGGTTTACGTGGTCGACGTACAGAAGCTGAAGGGCCTTCACAAGGCATACGACGTGAAGAGGGTGCCGACCGTACTGGCGGTAGAGAAAGGAGAAGTAACGAAATTCATAGAGGGAGTCCAGAGCGCCAGATTCTACTCGCTATATCTGGCCCGGGCTGCGCCGAGCCGGGCCACCGGGCCGGATGCAAGCCGAGCCCGGAGGGTTGTGGTCTACAGCGGCCCTGGTTGTCCCGCCTGCGGACAGCTCAAAAACTACCTCCGCCGTCATGGCGTTGCCTTCCGGGAGGTGGATATTTCCCGTGACCCGCGCGCGGCGGAGAAGATCGCACGTCGCAGCGGGATGATGGCTGTTCCGCAAACCGATGTCAACGGACGGCTGGTGGTCGGGTTCGACCGGGCGAAGCTGGACCGCCTGCTTGGCATTCAGTCCGAAGGGAGGGAAAGGTGAAGATACGACCGATCAATGGCCGGGTGCTGGTGAAACCCCTGGAAGCTGCTGGCAGGACCGCGGGCGGCATTCACCTGCCCGACAGCGCTAAAGAGAAGCCCCAGGAAGGTAAGGTGGTCGCTGTGGCGGAGGACGCCACCGAAGAGGTGGCCGTGGGTGACCGCGTCATCTACAAGCAATTCAGCGGCACCGAGGTCACCGTGGACGGAGAGGAGCACGTCTTGCTCTTGTCTGACGACCTTCTGGTCAAGTACGTGGCCGCCGACGAGATACCTGAATAGCTGCCGGTGCAACAAGGAGAAGCAAATGGCTGCGATCGTGGATGAGCAAAGATGTACGGGGTGCGGGATCTGCGAGGACGGGTGCCCCCAGGAAGCAATCACGGTTGAGGACGTCGCACGGGTAGATGCAGAGCTCTGCACCGAGTGTGGTGTCTGTGTGGATGAGTGCCCGAACGAAGCGATTTCCCTGCCCGGACAGGAACCGAAGCGGCGATGAAGGATAGAGGTTCTGGTCCAGTGGGTCCTTCTACTTAAGTGCGTCCAGACCGAGAAAGAGTTGGAATAGCCGTGACGGTATCCATACACGAAAGCGCGGGAGCGGCGGCCCGAAGCGCGGCGAGAGAAGCGGCGGCGGAACTGCGCAAAGTAATCGTACGTGAGGGGCGCGCAACATTCATGGCGGCAACCGGCGTTTCGCAAATCGAGTTTCTCCAGGCTCTGACCCGGGAGCGGGATATCGACTGGTCCAAGACCACGATGTACCACCTCGACGAGTACGTTGGGTTCCCTGCATCACACCCCTCCGCTTTCCGGCGATATCTGAGGGAGCGCTTCATTGACCGCGTGCGCCCGGGCACGGTCCACTTGATAAAGGGCGACGCGGAGGACTTGGGGGCGGAATGCGAACGACTGGGCGACCTTCTGTGCCAGGACCGACTCGACATCGCGTTTGTGGGCATCGGCGAGAACGCTCACCTGGCATTTAATGACCCCCCGGCGGACTTTGAAACGGATGAGGCCTTCATGGTGGTCGAGCTTGCCGAGGAATCCCGATCGCAGCAGGTGCACGAGGGCTGGTTCACAACTTTAGCCGAAGTGCCACATAGGGCCATTACGGTGACGATCAAACAGATGATGAAGTCAAAGTACATTGTGTGCACGGTGCCTGGCGCCAGAAAGGCGAAGGCGGTCAAGTGCGCCATCGAAGGGCCAATTGCTCCTTCATGTCCGGCTTCGATACTGAGGACCCACTCGAATGCGCACGTGTTCCTTGACTCCGATTCAGCATCCTTGCTTGGAGCGACCCCTGCCAGCTCCTTTGAGGTAGGTAAGACGTGATGGGCTTCGGATGCAGAATCAGGCATCTGAGGCTGGTGGGCAAGGGAGATGCTCATCTACCGGACAGGAAACAAGCTGTGACAGAGCAGGAGTGCCGGAACGGAGTGCGCTGCGCGATGAGTGACAGAACGGGGGTGCTGCGTTTCGAGGGCTTCGACATCGTCGACGCCCCGGAGTGCGCTGAGACGGTGTACAGGATCCGCGAGTACCTCGTTGGCCGCGCCCTGGCAGAGACCGATGTGGATTACATCCGAGAGATAGGCCTTGTCGAACACCCTCTATGCGCCCGGGTCGTCGCAGAACTGGTGGCCCAATCGCAGGAGACGTTCAGCCGCCCGAAAGAGCACCCAGGCAAGGAGGCGCCTCCAGCAGACCGACCGGCTGGCGCGTCAGCTGCCACAGGCCCGGGGAGGCGCAAATCACCAACAAGGAGGCATCCGGTATGATCGCGCAGGAGCAGAAGCTGCTGGAAGAGGTCGTGCACTGGCCTGAGGCCATGCGTGCGGCGTCCACCTGAGTGTGCAAGCTGGCGGAGCTCCGTGGAATCTGCGGTCACAGGTGAAGGTGGAAGCGGATGGACGTGGATGCATGGAAAGAACGGATCGAGGCAGGACGAAGGGAGAAGGACGCGTTCTTCGCTGCCCATCCCCAATCGCCTTTATCCCTGCAAGACCGCCGTGCGTTCCAGGGGCTTGTCTACTGGCCTCCGGATCCCGCCCATCGCTACGAGCTCAAGATGAACGAGCACAACGAGAAGCAGGTCGTCGAGGTAGGCGATACCGGGGGCCGGATACGAAAGCTGTGGCGTTGGGGGGAATTCCGTTTCGATGTGGCCGCTCAGCAGTGCGTGCTGCAGGCATACAAAAGCGACCCCCGTGAAGGCCAGCTTTTCATCCCTTTCAGAGACGCAACGAGTGGAGCGCAGAGTTACGGGGCGGGCCGATATCTCGACCTGAACCCGCATGTCCACCTCACGGACGAAGGCAAATGGGTCCTCGATCTGAATGCCGCCTATAATCCCTGGTGCGCATACAGTGAGGACTACGTCTGCCCGTTCGTTCCCCCTGAGAACTGGTTGGAGGTGCCTGTGCGGGCGGGAGAGAAGAAGTATCAATTGGGAAAGAAATAGGCTGGAACCGCAAATGGACACCTTCATCTACAACCAGGCTTTCAAACGGGAGCTCAAGGAGGATCCTCACGCCTTCGGCGAGGTGAGCTTCCTGGAATCTCTTGCCGAGCCGGGCATGACGGCGGTTGATGTGGGCGCCAACAACGGGTTGACCACCGTGGCGATAGCCAGTAAAGTCGGACCGAGCGGACGTGTCTATGCCTTCGAGCCGGTGCCGGAGTACTACCGCAGCCTGCAGGCCAACCTTTCCCGCAACGGCATACATAACGCCAAAGCCTACCGGCTCGCCTTGGGCGATAGGATCGGCCGGGCGGATTACTACAAGGACGGTGGAGGAAGTGGAATCGTGCCACAGGACGGCGCCGAGAAGCTGTCGGTGGAGGTGACCACACTGGACGCGTTCGCAGAGGAAGAAGGATTGGATGAGATTGATCTGATCAGCATGGACTGCGAAGGGAGCGAACTGCTGGTGTTGAAGGGAGGAGAACGGACGCTCCAGGCCGGCCCGTTGAAGCTGTTCTGCGAGATCCACCGGGGCCGGCTTGAAGCATTGGGCCAGTCACTGACCCACATTGTGCAGTGGCTGGAAGAGCGGCGATTTAGCGTCAGGCCACTGCTGGTCCATGACCTGGATAAGGAGGTCGACTACGAGGGCTGTACCCATATCTTTGGCTCTCGCGAAGCCGACCTCGCTGGCAGCGATAAGGAGGTGGAGCGACTGGAGAAACAACTGGCCGACCTAAAAGCACGATGGCCGGCTCACTCGGCGCCTCCCTCGATGCTGCAGGAACTGGAAGAATTGGAAGAGAAACTCGAAGGTGCCAGGCGACGAGCCCGGTAAGGGAGGAACCAGCGGGACAGGACGCCCGCGGTTCCCGCGTGGAAAGACGAATCATAGGTGAAGTGTGAAATGGAAAGGAAGAACCAAATGGAAAGGCCAACAAGAATCTACACGGCATTCGCGTCGAGCGGACTTTCGGCAAGCTCCCAAACGTACCCTTTGCACCAGCCGGATCAGAAACTACTTACCAACGAGGACATGCTGGAGGCAATAAGGCGACGATGCGAAGGGGTCGAGTTTGTGGGCGGCACGGAGGTGGAGAAGCCCGGCTACACTGTGGCGAACCTTCAGGCGCGCAGGCAAAGCTTTGACGGGCTGCTGTATTTTGGGTCGCTGCCCAGCCAACTGAGGGAGCTCGAGCTGCCGACCGTCGCCGTCCATCCGCTGTGGGGCCAGTGGCAGTACCCGTTCAACCCCTACCCCGGAAGGAGGGTCCTGACAGCTACTCTGCCCGTCATTCCCGATGCTTCGACCGATACCTTCTCCGCCCGACTGGACGCGATAGCGGAGAAGATTCGACTCCTTCAGGCGGTTGCCCGGATGAAGAACCTGAGAATTCTCTGTGTCACGGACGTGCCGGTGCTGGGCCTCTATGAACCGACCGAGCTCCAGATGGCCGAAGAGGGAAGGGAAGCATACGAAAAGAAGTATCTGGCTAACCTGGGCGCTCTGGGGGCAGAGATCATCGTGAGACCGCAGGAAGAGATGGTCTCAAAGATGGAAGCTGCCTCCGAAGCCGAGGCAGGCGAAATTGCCAAGCGATGGATCTCGCAATGCGAGGACGTGAAGGGTACCAATGAAACCGAGATTCGGAAATCGGCAAGGTTGTACCTGGCTATGAGAAGCATGATGGATGAATACGGCGCCACTGCCGTGACCACGGAAGGCTACGGTGTCTTCATGAACTATGAGGATGGCCCCATCCCCTCTCAGGGCTTACCCTCTTCGCAGTTCTGCACGGACGGCGTGGTCGCCACCTCTGAAACACTGGTGGACTCTCTCGTCACCCAGCAACTGGGGCTGTGGGTGACCGGAAGCACCGGCTTCAACGGCGACTACATTGTGGACCCGGAAA
>CAZIBA010000157.1:0-5894 GCA_964536795.1 uncultured Planctomycetota bacterium
GACCTGAGGCGGAACTGGTCGGCGATGCTGGAGATCAGGGAGGGACAGTCACTCGTAAGTGAGGGTGTGTACCAGCACATTCGCCATCCGATGTACGCTGCGCACCTGCTGTGGGCAGTCGCTCAGGCGCTGTTGCTGCACAACTGGATTGCCGGCCCGGCCTTTCTGGTGGTCTTTCTTCCCCTCTACGTGCTGCGGGTTCCGCGTGAGGAAGGGATGATGCTTGAGCACTTCGGCGAAGAGTACCGCCTGTACATGGAACGAACCGGCCGGCTCATCCCCCGTCTGCGCAGGTAGCCCACCCTTGCCCCGGTTGCTTCCGGAGAAGCAGCGCTCACGGCCCGCTTTCTGGTTCTGGTGGCTTGGGCCCGGAGGGCGCCTCCTCGGCGCGGACGGCCCGGGCCATCTCGCTCAGGGTGAGTCTCCTGACGGCGGCACGGAACGTGGGGTCCTCGGCGAGGGCCCGGACGTGAGGGTCGGCCTGCAGGCGGTAGAGGGCGCCCAGGTGACCTTCACTGAGGTCGTCGATGGCCTGGTTCACGGCCGGGTCTGCCAGGGCCTCCTGGACCACAGGCAGGCGGGCCAACCTCCCTATCCGCAGCGTCTCTCCGGCCCGGGCCAGGGCCTCCGGGGAGGCGTTCAGGATGGTGGCCAGGTCCGTGAGGGCCTGGCCGAAACGGTCGGCCACGGGGACGTGGGAGAGCAGTCCCCGGTTGAGCAGGTGGGTCATATCGGCAAAAAGCTCCCGCACCGACCAGCTCCCCTCGTCGGTGGCCCCCTCGGAAGGGCGCTCGGCGAACCGGCGTTCCACCAGGGCCAGAGCCAGCACCACCAACAGCACCAGCCCCGCACCCTCGAGGGCGCCGAGGGCACCGAGGAGGGCTCGCCGCAGCCGGCTTGGCGGGGGACGTTCCTCGGCACGCCCGCGCCTTCGCCAGCGAAGCCAGAAGACGACGGCCACGGCCACGCCGACCAGCAGGGCCACCATCAGCGGCCCCAGCAGGCCCAGGACCCGGTAGGCCTTCAGCCGATAGAGAAGCCAGGCAGAGGCGGAGAAGGCCCCGGTGGCGACGACACCCGCCAGGTTGACGGCCCCCACGCGCCCGCGCCAGGCGCCGTAGGCCGCCAATCCGGCGGCGCCGAGGATGAGCAGTGCCAGAGCCATCACTCCTCGCCGGCAACGTCCTCGAACTCGACCCAGGAGTGGCTGATGAGGTAGGGGCCGTCCTGGTAGGTGCGCGAGGTGATGCCCCTGAAGGTGCCCACGAAGTCCCAGGCCGTCTCGAGCTGGCTCAGGATGAACTCCGCGCTCTCCGGGTCCATGGCCACGGGGCTCATCTCACTGGTCAGCAGCAGGTCCACCCAGTCCTCGGCGGCGGAGAAGAACTCCTCCGTCCGCAGTCGACCCACCGCGCCGGCCAGCCCCTGGATGTCCACCACCGGGTCGCTGAGCTCACTGTCCCCGGCCACGATGCGCTCGCTCTGGGCCGGGGAGGCCGAGAGGATGAGCAGGTCCTCGGTGACCACGGCGTGCAGCATGATGGAGGGGTCCAGGGGCATGGGAAGCTGGTAGAAGTACATGCGGCCCTCGCCGAAGGGCAGGGAGGTGGGTCGGGGGACACGGAAGGGCTCGACCGGTGCACCAGGGCCCTCCACCTCCCGGAACCTCATTACCGTCTCGTCAACGGCCTGCAGGTACTCACCCATCGCCCGCACGAGGCCCTCGGAGTCCTTCAGCTCCATCACGAAGGCGGGTTCGATCATAGGCATCACCCGGGGGAAGGGCTTCTCCAACAGAAGCTGCTCGAGGCGCATGTCGGCGTCCAGGAGCAGGAGCGACTGGCCGGCGTCGATCGAAGGGAGCAGCGTCTCCCGCGTGGTCTGGTCCAGGGACTTCACGAGGGGAAGGAAGACCGTTTCGACCTTGTCGAACTCCTGCCGTTCGGAGGGGTCCAGCGTGGGCACCAGGAAGTCCTCGACGTAGCCGTAGGCCCGCTGGGCCCAGGCTCGCAGCGTCTCGTAGGCCTGGACGGAGCTGGGTGCCCGTCCTCCCCAGACCAGGACGGGATCGCCGCCCGCGTGCTTGAGGATGGAGAGGGGACGGGAGCAGTCCAAGGTCCCTGGGTCGCTCCGGGTGAAGGTATAGGACTCCAGGCCCCGGTTGAGAAAGGACACCGAGACCTGCTCTGCCGGTGGGGGCAGGGCTTGGCTGACGTCGCTGGCCAGCTCCTTCACGTCTGCGCGCAGGCGTTGGGCCAGACCCTCGGGCAGTAGCTCGGCTGGAAGCCCATCCAGGATGCCCTCGACCAGGTCCGGCAGGCTCTCCGGCTTGAAGACCAGCCCGGCCGCCAGCTCCTCGGACACGTACCCCAGAGAGACCAGCCGCTCCTGGACGAACCGCCGGGCCGGGGTGAGCGCCTCGCAGGTGCCCACGGAGGGGCCGGCACCGAGACGCTTCAGGTGCTCGTTGTCCCGACCTACCGAGACGATGACGTAGGAGCGGAAGAAGCCCACGCTGACCGCAGCCGTCTGCCCGGTGAGCCACTCGACCAAGGCGTCGACCTGCGGGCCGGAGGCGCCCGCCTGCAGGAGACCCTGGCGCATCTCCCCCAGGAGCTCGGGGGGAATGAGATCTTGGGCGCTGAGCTGGAGCGTGTAGTACTCCCCCTCACCCACGGTCACCTTCTCCACCTCCACCGGCACCTCCGGTCGCGCGTTCACCATCTCGCGCAGGGCCTCCAACAGCTCCACCACCTGCTCCCTGGACTCGCTGATCCTGAAGCCCATCACCAGCGGAGGCACGTAGAGCTGCTCGGCACGGGCCAGTACCTCGGCCAGGATGGCCGGCACGGGATTGGCACCGGGGGCCGTGGGGTCCATCCCCGAAAGCACGCCCATCCGGAACTGGACCACCTGGCCCAGTCGGTTGAGCTCGCCCAGGTTCGCCAGCACCGCTATGCAGTCCCTGCCCCCGTACATGAAGACCTCCTGGCGGAAGGCCTCCTTGGCCACTGCCAGGCCGGCCTGAGCCAGAGGATCGGTGTCGAGCGTGGCCATAAGCTGCTGGTACTGGGGGGAGGCCTGGAGCTGGGCAAGCTGCCCCTCGACCAGGGGAAGCGCCAGCACGGCCTTGACGGCGTTGCTCTCGGCGACCAGGTCGTAGACCTCCCCACCCCGGAGGAGGGTGGCGAAGTAGGCACAATCGGCCGGGACCAGGTCGGCAGCGGTGCCCGTGTCCTCAGCGGCCGGGGGAAGCTGTGGGACCTTCCCTGGCGTCGGCTGGGGTAGCGGTTCCTCGGACGGCCGCGACGCGACGAAGAGAACCGCCGCCGCAACTACGACGACGGCTGCCACGCCCACCAGCGCTTTCTTGCTCATCACTGCCCCTCCTTTTCTGGGGTGCTGGCCGTGGGCTCCCGGCGCAAGGCTGTCCACCCGTCCGGAGCTGCGCCAGAGAGAGACCGGCCACGCGGTTCATCAGAAGTGCTCCTCTTCCCCTATGCGATGGACTGTAGACCCCCGTCTGGGCCACGTCAAGGCATCTTCCCCCAGCAGTCCATACGGACGAAACCGCTCCACCACCCAGCGCTTTTTTCACCGGGACCTCCGCCTTCGTTCGTATGGTCTGTTAGCGGGCGTCGTCGGGGGGTCGGCGTCCGCCTACGTTTCAGCGACGGAGTAAAGGAGCCGGCGATGTACTACTTGGCCCACGGGTTGTTTGAGCTGCTCTTCGATCCGCTGTGCGACCTGGCCTACTGGTTCCTTGGGCTGGTCGCCAGGTTCCTGGACGCTCTCCGCCGAGGGCTCCGGTCCGCCTCAGGTCGCTGAGGTACGTGGGCGGAAGTCGGGAACGGGCAGCAGCACGCCTCCCTGCTCGGCGCTGTGGCGGGCGACGATGCCCGGCACGGTGTAGTCCAGGGCCCGGTAGGCGTCGATGGGTGAGGGGGCGCCCTCGCGGACGCACTTGAGGAAGTCCTGGAGCATCCAGTATTCGCTGCTCCCGTGCCCCCCCCGGCGGGCCTCTTCACCCACGGACAGGCGCTCGGGGATGAAGCGCTCGGCGTACCCCTCGAAGAGGTCGTGCCAGTGGGCGCTGTCGTAGACGTGCGACTCGTCGTGGTCGGCGGCCAGCCAGACCTTGGCCTTGTCGCCGAAGCCACGGGCTGCCTCGTAGGCACCAGCCGTGCCCTGGACGGCGTGGTAGCCGACGCTCGGGCGCGGAGCCGCGTTGTCGATGCGTACCTCCAACGTGGCCCCCTTGGTCGTCTCAAGGATGACGACGTGTCCGACGGCCCGGTCCACGTCGGGGTCGAAGACCGCGGTGGAGCCGTAGGCCAGGGCGCTCAGGTGCTCTGTCCGGTCGTCGAATATCTCCAGCAGCGGACCCAGGCTGTGGGTGATGTAGATGACCTTGACGTCCATGTAGGTGCCCCGCCAGGTGAGCTGCCCGCCCTGGTCCCGCCAGAGGTCCCGACAGTCGTGCAGGTACTCGGCCTCGCCGTAGATGAGCTCACCGAAACAACTGGCCTTCGCCATCCGCTCGACCAGCACGTGCTCGTCCATATAGCAGCAGTTCTCGGCGAACATGTAGCGAGCGTCGGTGCGTCCGGCGGCGTCGGCCAGGTCGCGGGCCGAGGTCAGGTCGTGACAGGCAGGCACCTCGGAGAGGACGTGGACGCCTCGCTCCAGCGCGGCGACGGCCTGCTCGACGTGCAAGGCCGCGGGCGAGGCGACGACCACGGCATCGACCGGCGCCTCGTCCAGGAAGGTCTCGTAGTCCGTGAAGACTGCTTCCGCTCCGACCTCCTCGGCCAGCTTGCCGGCGGCGGCCTCGCTGACGTCCATCACCGCAGTGACACGGACGCCCGGAACCTCCTGGGACACCCGGGCGAAGCTCCCACCCCGCCGACAACCCACCACCCCCAGGCGAACGTCACCGTTCCCAGCCATCCCTTTTCCTCCTCCAAGACCCCTCGCCGCTGCGTATCGTACCCTCGTCTTGACTGCGAGGGCCAGTGTGATATCCTACCGGAGCTGTGGCCACCGTGATGTGACATCAGGGCGCTTTGTGTTGAGGAGAAGCGATGGGCGAGTTCAGAGTGAAGGACGGTCAGACCGTGCTGTTCACCGGCGACAGCATCACCGACGCCGGTCGTCGGGGTGACTTCGCCCCCTACGGGCAAGGGTACGTGAGCAAGGTGGTCCAGTTGGTGACGGCCAGGTATCCCGAGCGTCAGATCACCTGGGTCAACACGGGCATCGGCGGGCACACGGTGCGCGAGCTGGGCCCTCGCTGGGAGGAGGACGTCATCGCCCACCAGCCCGATTGGCTGTCGGTGATGGTCGGCATCAACGACGTGCATCGGTTCCTCAACTCGCCAGCGGAGAACAAGATCGACGTGGCCGAGTACGAGGACAGCTACCGGAAGATGCTGACGGCCGCCCGTGAGCGCACCTCGGCCAGGCTCATCCTGATGGAATCGTTCTACCTCTCCACCGACCCAGAGCACGCGTCGATTGCGACCCTGGCCCGGTACCTGGACGTGGTGCACCGACTGGGCGAGGAGTTCGACGCCCTGCTCGTCCCCGTCCAGCAGGACTTCCAGCGGGCCCTGACGGTGCGGCCGCCGGCGCTATGGTCGGAGGACAACGTCCATCCCTTCCCCGAGGGCCACATGTTCATCGCTCTCTCCTGGCTCCGGGTGATGGGCTGGTGAAACACCGGCAGTGTGTAAGGAGATTCCTCTCCCCCTTGGGGGAGAGGTGGGGTGAGGGGGGACCGCTGGACAGTAAGCCCTCACCCCAGCCCTCTCCCAGAGGGAGAGGGGGTTTCTGATTGGCCCTCTCCCAGAGGGAGAGGGGGTTTCTGATTGGCCCTCTCCCAGAGGGAGAGG
>CAZIBA010000158.1:0-5140 GCA_964536795.1 uncultured Planctomycetota bacterium
GAACTTCCTGGCTGTCGCCTACCTCGACGGAGTGCACCCCTCCCTCGTCATGCAGCGCGGTACCTATAACCTCATCCGCATCCAGGCCCTGGACACCGAGCTCAATCCCATCTGGACCTTCGATACCGACTCATCACCCGCCCACAGGGCCTACCGGGGGCAGGGCGCCCACGGCCTGGCAACTGCCGACGTCGACTCAGACGGCAAGGACGAGCTCGTCATCGGATCGGCGGTCATCGACCACGACGGTAAGCCCCTCTGGACCACTTGCCTGGGTCACCCCGACGTCATGTACGTGGCCCACTTTATCCCGGACCGGCCGGGGCTCCAGGTCTTCTACGGCATCGAACCCCGCCACGAAGAGAACAGCGTTTGCCTGGTCGATGCCCGTACCGGTGAGATCATCTGGGGGATCACGACTCCAACCAAACACGTCCACGGTCAGGGCATGGTCGGCGACATCGACCTGGACCACCCGGGGATGGAGTGCTACGCCCGGGAGCAGGATGGCAGCCAGACCTGGCTTCATTCAGCCACCGGCGAACTCCTGAGCACTGAGAACATGGGTGGGACCAGCCCAAAGGCCGTCTGGTGGGACGCTGACCGTCAGAAGGAACTCGTCTACGGAAGAAGGCTCCGCAAGTACAAGGGTCCCGAGTTAGGTGAGGTCGGGGGACGCGTCATCGCCGTCGTCGATTGCCTGGGCGATTGGCGGGAAGAGGTCATCACCAGCCTGGAAGGGGAGCTCCGCATCTACACGACAGCTGTCCCTGCTGCCTCGCGCAACCGCTGTCTCCTCACCGACCACCAGTACCGGCTCGGCGTCGCTGCCCAGTCCATGGGTTACTACTACCCTCCCCAGCTCGGTCTGGACTACGGCAATATCCGCTAAGGAGGAAGTTGGAAGGGCTGCGGGGATGCTGAGGGCCCAGGAAGAGGCAGGCTTCATGGTCGAAGGGGGAGAAGTTCCTCTCTTTGCCGAGATGGGCTTGCCGTTGACGTGGGAAGAGAGGGCCGAGTTTCTCCGCCTCAACAGCGGCGGCCAGATCGACGGCAGGCTGGCCTGCTAAGATTGGGCACGGGTGATGTCAGAGGCCAATTCCGCGAAGGTGACCGTCCGGGAGGTACGGTGCAAGACTATCCTCAACCGCACCTCCATTGGTGACTACTCTCTGAACTGCTACACGGGCTGCGAACACGGCTGTGTCTACTGCTACGCCCGCTTCCTGCAGCGGTTCCACCCTCATCCTGAAGCCTGGGGTGAGTTCGTGGACGTCAAGGTGAACGCTGTGGAGGCCCTGGCGAAGCACCTTCCCCGGGAAAGCACAGCCGAAGGCAAGGAAGGGGAGAGCCTTCGGCGAGTTGGCGGCCGCGGCCGACGAAATGGAGAAGGCTCTGGCCGTGGAAGAGCCGGTCGAGCGAGGGGCCAACGGAGGCGTCGGACGCGTTTCCGCCGAGGAGGATAGCATGAGGTTCCGCTATCGAGCGGCCGACCGGATCCGTGACGACATGCGGAATCTCTTCAACTGGGGGCGAGGCGTGTATGCGGCGCCAGGCATCACCCCGGAGAACGAGAAGGTGTGGGCGGGCATCTTCGACCTGCCGGTTGAGAAGTGGCCAGCAGCCTTCTCCGCGCAAGCCGAGGGTCACGGCTGTACGGAGGCGACGGTTGACGAGGCCATTCTCTGGCTCAACAGCGACCAGAAGATCGAGGCCATGTTCTTCCTCGTTGATCAACGCGACGTCCGAGGGATCCGGAGCTTCCTTGACCTGTTGCACCAGACCAAGTCGCCTCTGTCCTTCATCATCATTCGTTGTGAGAAGATCTACGACGTGCTCAGCTTCGCATGAGACTTCCAGAATCCGGCAAAGGTCAGTCCCGACTCAGCAGAAGGTTTTCCGCTCAACTACATAAAGAAGAAGGACAAGAGGGAGCGTATACTTGAAAGCAGCCGGTGGTCGGTATTTCCACTAAGAAAAGGTGGGTGAGCACGACAGTGTGTAGTGAGGGCATCGATCCCGCCGGGACGTAGCTGGATGGTCAACTGGGACAGGCTTCTGGAGCGAAACGGTCCGATGGTTTGGCGGACAGCCTACCGCCTGCTCGGCTCTGCTGAGGATGCTCAGGACTGTCTGCAGGAGACTTTCCTCTCCGCCCTCGAAGTCTCCCGAAGGGAGCAGGTGAGGAACTGGCCGGGGCTGCTTCGCCACTTGGCCACGGCCCGGGCCTTGGACCGCTTGCGGCAACGGCTCAGAGAAGGAAAGCGGGAGAGTGAGGCAGACGTGACGACACTGGCCCAGGACGACGCAAACCCCGCTCACATCCTGGAAGCGTCAGAGCTTGCCGCCCGGCTGAGAGCAACGTTGAGTCGCCTGCCGACCAGACAGGCAGAAGTCTTCGCATTGCGGTTCGTGGAAAACATGAGCAATCGGGAAATCGCCCAGACGCTGGATTTGAAGGAGAACGCCGTGGGCGTCCTGCTCCACGAGGCACGAGCGAGACTTCGCGCCCTGCTCAACACCACGGCCCCCGGAGGTGAGAAGCAATGAACCACACGAGACCATCTCCAGAGGATCTGCTTGAGCGGGCGGCCCGAGTGCTCCGCGAGACGCCGGTTCCGGAAGAGGGCTTGGCGGCCGCCCTGGGCTCAACCCGCGCAGCGCTCGCCCAAGCCCAGCAAGCGCGGCCTGACGCGCCTCAGACACAATGGCCCAGCCGGCTTTGGGGGATACTGATGAGACACAAGGGTCTGACAGTTTCGACCGCGGCTGTAGTCCTGGTCGGCGTTGTCGCAGTTCTGCTTTCAGAGCTCACAGTTCCTCAAGTGGCCTTTGCCGAAGTCCTGGAGAGAATGGGCGCTGTCCAAACACTGCACATGAAGTTCACCAGAGGAGGCAGAAGCGGGGAAGCCTGGCTCAAACGCCCCAACATGGTACGGGCCGAATATGAGGATGGCACGTACGAGATCCACAACGGCCCCACGCAGTGGGTGGTCGATGAGAAAGCCAACAAGGTGGTCGGACGTCCCTCCTGGTACTACCAGGATGCTCAACCCCGAGGCGTGGACGTTGTTGACATGTTGATTGAGCTCCCGCAAACGGAAGGGCTTTCAGGTTTCTTCTCAGAAGGGCCCGTGGACCGGGTTCGCCAAGGCGGTCGCCTCCTCGACGTCTACAAGATGGACCTGGAGGAGCGTGGCGGACAACTGAAGTTCGAAGCCCTGGTTGATGCGCGTACCCATATCCTGCAGTCGGCCAAGCTGCAGGGCATAAAGGACGGCGAAACGGAGGTCCTTTTTGCCTTCACCTTGCTTGAGTACGACCAACCTATAGCCGACGAGAAGTTCGCCTTTCAGCCAAAAGAGGGCATGACCGTCGTCGTCCAGGAGCCGAAGCAAAAAGGGCCTGTGCCTGTGCCGGCGAAGGGGTCAACGCTCTCCGGTCACATCGTGTGGGCCAGCACCGGCAAGCCGGTCCCCGCAGCCACGGTGACGATTTCTGGTGGCGACTACGTCCAAGACGAATCCGGACGGTCTCGCCAAGAGTTCTTCACTCGTGTGGAGACTGACCGGGAGGGCCGCTGGGAAGTCTCGGGAGTGCCCGCAGGCCGGGCGTCGATAAGTCCGCGCAGTTGGGAGCTCAACTGGCCGAGCGTGCCCACCTTCGGGAACCGGCTTGGGTCGCTCCAGCATCCCGCGATTCAGGTTGATGGAGAAGGCCGGTACGACGGGCTCGACTTCACGGTCTACAAGCCTGAGGAACTCTTCGCCCGCATCACCGTGAACGTGACTGACGAGGACGGCAAGCCCGTCGAGGGAGTTGGCGGGTACCTGATGGGCGACAGGCCGGCCATGCAGCACTACGGCCACGTGTACGCAGCTCCCGGCAAGCAGTTCACCGGGCCCGACGGCAAGCTCGATGCCCGCGACGTCTGGCCAACGGAGGAGCCCGCAAGGCTGCACGTCTATCACCGCGAGGACGGCGGCCCATTCGTGACCCGCGCAGTCACCACTGAGCCGTTCGTCGTGGAGTCAAAGAAGAGCTACCACTTTGACATCACGATCCCGTACGAGCGACAGTTGAGGTTGCGGGTGGTGAATCGAGACGGGCAACCGCTCGGGGGTGTGCTCGTCATGGCCCAGAAAGAATCAGGCGAGTTTATCTTCACCGGCTACAGAGCTGACCGTGGGCCTGGAGAAGGGCGCGTCTTCACTGACGAGGAGGGGCGCATCACAGTAACGAGGCTGATGCCGGAGGAAGACGTCATCATTGTACTGCGTCGGCTCGCCCGGAAGGATGCGGACCTCACGTCCCCCGTGGCGACGAGCTGGGCTTCGGTACGCGTCCCAGAGGACAGGGAGCCTTCGAGCCTCGAAGTCGTCTTCGACGATCGGCCGATCCGCGTCGAGGGAAGCATTCCCGTGCCGCCTGAGGCTTTGCTCCGCAGACACGTGTACTGCATCGGCGACCGCGGCCCTCGCGCTCTCGGCCTGGACCTGAGCCTGTGGGACAACCTGGACGAATCCGGCGGCTTCGTGCTGACCGGCGTGCCAGCAGGCGATGTACGGCTACGGTATCTGCTGGTCACCGCCGAGGGTGAAGTCAGGCAGTGGCAGTCGGAGAACACCATCGCCACCGAACCTGGAAAAACCTACACGGTCAGAATCACCGGTGACCGCGTCGAAGTGACCGACGTACGACCAAGCGAGCCCCAGGCCGTACCGCAAAGCCCGTAACAGGGGAGCATCGTGCAAACCGCCCTCAAGCTGGAACCCGCCTTTGGCGGGGCTTTCGGTCGGGGGGCGGGGTCTGGAGAGGGCCCCCCGGCCTCGCCCCGGCGGGGGCGCCCGCCACCCGGCGAACCATGGGATTGCCGGGATGGGGATCGGCACGACGGCCGACGCCTTGATGGCCGTCAAACGTTTTGTGTACGACGAGGAACTTTTTGACCTCTTACAGATGAGGCGGATGCTGGTCGCGAACTTCGAGGGCTACGAGGCCGAGCGACAGGCTCTTCTTCGGCACGCCCCCAAGTACGGCAACAACGACGCGGAGGTGGACGCCATCGCGGTTCGGGCGACGCACGACTTCGGCACCGAGTGCCTGAAGCAGCGGACCCCTCAGGGCGGCCACTACTGGG
>CAZIBA010000158.1:5150-5861 GCA_964536795.1 uncultured Planctomycetota bacterium
AATGGTCAGAACATCCACGCCGGTCTCGAAGTCGGCGCGACCGCCGACGGACGGTTCTCACAACAGCCGCTCTCCGACACCGCCAGCCCCACCTTCGGGCGCGACACCAACGGGCCGACGGCCGTCATCCATTCCGTCGCGAAACTCCCGTATCGCCTGTGCCCCGGCGGGAACGTGGTCAACATCAAACTCCATCCGTCGGCCCTTCGCGGTGAGTCAGGCCTGGGAGCCCTTGCAGTTCTCATCCGGACCGCGTTCGACCTGGGTGCCGTGCAACTGCAGTTCAACACTGTGGACCGCAAACTGCTCATGGCGGCCATGGAGCGGCCGGACGAATACCGGGACCTCGTCGTGCGCGTCTCGGGGTTCTCGGCCCGCTTCGTGTCCCTCGATCGGGCCGTCCAGGACGACGTCCTGGCCCGGACCGAGCATGGCCAACCATAGCTGCGTAGTCGGTGCTGCAGCACAGGAAGCAGCAGGACATGCAGAGGCAGATGGGGTACACATCACGGCCACCAGATCGGGCCATGCCCCCGGCAAGCATCATTGGCCGGGTCTGACCTCCATCAGCGGCTGGCCTTCAGGTGCTGTTCGCGGCGGCGCGGCTGCAAAGGATGCTCCTGGTCTTGGCCTTTGCTTATCTTTTGCTGGTGCTGATGGGTCTGGTGGCTGGGAGCTGCTTCTCCCCGGACCACGGGTCAGCCACCACTT
>CAZIBA010000159.1:0-769 GCA_964536795.1 uncultured Planctomycetota bacterium
CATGCGCTTATGGCTGCTCCCGTCAAGGCCTGACCAGATTCACGCCGCCCTGTTGCATAGGACCCAACCTTCAACACCACGTGCCCGGAAGAGGTCCAAGGAAGCAAGGCCCTCGGAAAGGAGTTCAGCCCCGCTTGAGCGGATTGCGGGTACAGGGCACCGCTAGCTCCCCGCTTAGCACGACCGGCAAACCGGTTCACGGATATCTGTTCAGCCCGGCGGGAGAGGAGCCCCCTCGTCCCCTCCGGCGGGAATGAGGCTCGGCTCTTCCACCGGTTCCCGAAACACCTCCTCCAACTGGGCCCGGGGAACCACACGGACCTGGTAGACCAGCACCTCCTTGGCGTAGTCGGGCAGACCCTCGGAGAACGTCAAGGACATCTCCCTGGCCGCCTCCAGACCCCTGACGACCTTCCCGAAGACGGTCATCTTCATCCTCAGCCTCTCGTCGGTCCCCAAGACCACCAGGAACCTCGTGGAACCGGAGTCCAGGTAGTCCTGCCCTTCGGCCTCACCCTCCTGGATGCCCGGGTCGACGAGCCGTTGCAGCAGCACCGCCCCTTCCTCTACGGGCAGGTCGTTGAACTCATTCCGCAGGCGGTAGGGGAAGACGGGGTCGTCGGACGCACCGTCCAAGCAGACGAACGTCCCGGGACTGGCGAAGCCCAGAAGCTGTCCATCGTAGAAGCCCTGCTCCGCCAGCCAGACGAAGTTCTGGACGGTCTGAGGCGCCTTCTCGGGACAGAGCTCGAAAGCGAAGCGCCCGTAG
>CAZIBA010000159.1:779-5857 GCA_964536795.1 uncultured Planctomycetota bacterium
TGATGCTGTCCTTGAGCCTGACCAGGTCGGCGTCGGTCAGCTCAGGGTACGTTCGAAAGTCGGCGCCGAGCTGCTCGGCCACGGGAGCGGAGTCGGACTGCCACTGCCGGGCCCGGGCGGCCCGGTCCACGATCTTGTCCGAGAACCGGTATCCCAGACCAATGAGACCGCCGACCAGACCAACCACCAGCAGCAGCCCCCAGAAGAACCGTTTCACCATGCTCGTCGGCGCGAACTCCTCCGACGTCGCCCAGCGCGGCTCCTCCCACACACGTCGCGCAGCCACCTGTCTTCCCCAGCAAGAACCGTTCCCTTTCCACCCCCTCGCCCTCTAAGAAATCACCGACACCCCGTCTTGTCAAGGCAAAAGCCCCACTCGGCCGGCCGTCGGGTGCACGTCAAGACCGTGGGGATGGGGAAGGCTGCGTGATGGGAGGAGTCTGCCTTGGGCTCCAGTCCCCACTCCCTCTCGCGCGGCACTTGCTCCCTTGCCGATGGATGCGCCACGGTCGGTTCCGCCTTCGCCCTTCCGGGCTATGGCCGACAGACTTGCCCGGCCGTGTACTGCCTGCCCTCTCAGGCAAGGGGCTTAAGCCCCTTGTCCCTCCCGCTTGGCCGGCAAGGGTGGCACGTGCACCCCCGGTCGTCGGTCTTGCCAGGAGGTCTCCGACCTCCACCGTTGACACTCCCTTCCCGCGGACGGACAATCGCTTGAGGAGGAACAGGGGGGCCGGCCCTCCGGGCGGCCCCGACTCCGTCTCGAGCGGGAGGAAGACGTGGATGTCTCCGCTGCGTCCCGCAGTGCAAAGAAGTGCAAATGAATGCTCGCGCCCGCAAGACGTTGGCTGTGATTCTGCTTCTGGGAACGGGTGTCGCCCTTCTCTTGGTGGCGGCTCTCAGTGGCAGTCTGGACTACTTCTCAGACGTCGATGCGCTGTTGGCCTCCACGGACCGCGACCCCGAGGAGACGGTCCGGGTGAAGGGCACGGTGGTTCCCGGGAGCATCGACCACGACGTCGGCGTGGGTGTGACCCGGTTTGAGCTGGCCGGCGAGCAACGGGAGATAGCGGTGGTGTTCGCAGGCGCCCCCCCTCCCCTCTTCGCAGCGGGCCGGGAAGTGGTGGTCAGCGGTCGACTGCGAACCGATGGCGTCTTTGAGGCCTACGAGGTGCTCACCAAGTGTCCCTCGAAGTACGAAGCGCGACGGGGGGCCGAACCGTAGGAGCCTACCCCTGAAACCCCGTACGGGTATGGCCGATGTATGACCTGGCCCACTGGATGGTGGTGTTGGCCTTCCTGGCCAGCGCGGGGTCGGTGTGCGCGAGTTTCCTGGCGGCGCGTCTTGCCAGCGGGCGGTGGAGCGGGCTGGCGAACGGACTTGCGGCGACGGCCCTGGTCTCCCTGACGGTTGCCGTCGTCGTCCTGGGCTACGCCCTCGTCGCCCGGGACTTCCGCCTGGCCTACGTTGCCGCCCACACCAGCTCGGATCTGCCGGCCAGGTACGCGCTGAGCGCCCTCTGGGCCGGACAGGAGGGATCCCTCCTCTTCTGGACCTTCCTGTTCGCAGTCCTCGACGGGGTCTTCCTGTGTGGGGGCAGGGAGGAGCTGAGCCGCTCTCGGTCAGCGGCCCAGGCCGTGTTGGCCGCTCTGGTCTGCTTCTTTGCCGGCGTGGTGGCGTTCTGGGCCGACCCCTTTACCCTTGCCGGCACCCCTGTTGAGGAGGGGTTGGGCCTGAACCCGCTTCTGCAGAACGTCCAGATGCTCTTCCATCCCCCCGCCCTCTACCTGGGGTACCTCATCTTCGCTGTGCCCTTTGCTCTGGTCGTGGGTGCGCTGCTGACGGCTGAGTCGCTGGGCGAGGTGCTGAGACGGGCGCGGGCCTGGTTCTTAGGGGGCTGGGTCATGCTGACGCTGGGCATAGTCCTGGGTATGCAGTGGGCCTACGTGGAGTTGGGGTGGGGTGGCTACTGGTCGTGGGACCCGGTGGAGAACGCCTCCCTCGTTCCCTGGCTGGCGGCCACGGCGACGCTCCACGCCCTGGCCCTGGTGCGCCGAGGGAGGCTCGGCCCCCTCTGGGGCGGGGCGCTCGTCTGCATCACCTTCGTCCTCTGTCTGTTGGGCGCCTTGTTAGCGCGGGGTGGACTGGTGATGTCGGTGCACGCCTTCGCTGCGTCGCCGATGGCCCTGCCCCTGCTGGCGGTGACGGTGGCTGCTCTGGCCCTGGAGCTGGTTGCCCTGGCCCGGGGATGGAGGAGAGCCGAAGGCCCGGCGCCGCTGACCTTTGCGGGAAGGGACTGGCTGCTGGCCTTGACGGCCTGCCTGCTGGCCGGTTTCGGTGCCTTGGTGCTTGTGGGGACGTGGTGGCCGGCCGTCTCGACGTTGGTGGCCGGCGCCTCGGGGCCGCCCGGGAGCGTACCGGTGCTCACCAGGGCCTTCTACGACAGGCTGGCGATGCCCACGGGGCTGGCCCTGGCTGGTCTGCTGTGGGGTTGTGCCTTGGTGCTGGTGGGCCGACGCCTGAGGTGGGTTGCCGGCTTGGTCTTAGCAGCGGGGGTCGGCCCGGCGTGGTTGTGGGTTCGACCGAGTCGCCTCGGCTCGATCGTCGCCTTCGTCACAACGCTTCTGACGGTGGCCGCAGGTTTCTGTCTCGCCGTGTGGGTGCTGCGCCGTCTCTTGGAGAGGGCGGGCCGAGACGGAAGTGCGGCGCGTGGCCGGACCTGCGCCTGCTGGGGCCTGGTGCACCTGGGCGTGGCTCTGGTGCTCATCGGCCTGGCTTTGGCCGAGGGCTTTTCCCGAAGCGAACGGGTGACGCTGGCGGAAGGAGAGCACGTCGAGGTCGTCGGCCTGACCGTGCGCCTTGACCGGCTCGACGTCGTGCCGGAGAAGAGGTACGTCGCCCACGTGGCCCGGCTTCGGGTGAGCAAGGGCGACCGGTCGCCAGTGCTCCTTGCCCCCGCGCTGCGCTCTTACGAGAGCGGTCAGGGACTGACTGCGGAACTGGCCCTTCACACCGGCCTGACGGAGGACGTGCTGGCATCCCTCACGGCCACGGGGAGAGACCGCGCGGCCCTCACCGTTCGGCGACGCCCAGGCGTGCTCTGGGTCTGGGTGGGTGGTGGGCTGATGGTCCTGGCCGGAGGGGTCCTGGTCTGGACTGCGCAGCGACCGAGGTGCTCACGCCCTTCATCCCGCGCCGAGGGCGGGTGAGTCAGGGAGCAGGGGACGAAGCCTTCACGCAACCCGTGTGCCCGAAGTCCCCACGGCCGGTAGGCCAAGGGACGCAGTCGGGGTCGATGGCATCCCACCGGTAAACGTGGACGGTGTGGCCGTCGTCGCCCGGGTAGGTAGCGACCAGGAGAAGCTCGGGCCGGTCGTCCCCGGTCACGTCGGCGATAGTGGGTGAGGCCAGGGTGAAGAACGGCATCCTGAAACTGAGGCGTTTGCGACCTTCCCCGTCGATGACGATGAGCTCGGTGACCCTTTGGGGCTCTCTGGCCGAGGCCAGGAGGATGACGTCGGGCCGCCCGTCGCCGGTGACGTCGGCCAACAGGGGCTCCGAAGGCCCGTAGCTGCCGTCGGGCAGCACCTGCACCGACCAGAGCTCCCGGCCCTGCCAGTCGTAGGCCCGGCAGGTACCGTCGGCGTGGGTGACGACGATCTCCAGCTTGGCGTCGCCCACGATGTCGCCGGCGACGGCCACGGGGTTGGCTTCGGCCGGCCCACCAACCCCTTCACCGACGATGGCCTTGGTCACCCGGGGGAGTGGGTCGAAGCCCTTCTTGATGGTTCGGTCCAGGTTGTAGACGGCCAGGGCCGTGCCTTTCCAGGGTCCCACGGTGCCGGCCTCCAGGTTGGGGACGGCGATGACCTCGGGCTTGCCGTCCAGGTCCACGTCGGCGATGGTGGCCGGTGACAGGGTGAACTCCAGGAAGTAGTCGGCGCCCTCACCCCACTTGCTGCGTTCGGTCTCCGAGTTGCACCAGGAGCGCACCTCCCCCCAGTGGACGCGGGGGCCGGC
This sequence comes from uncultured Planctomycetota bacterium, assembly GCA_964536795.1. Classification (GTDB taxonomy): domain Bacteria; phylum Planctomycetota; class DG-23; order CBDVDV01; family CBDVDV01; genus CAZIBA01. Next base: position 4,798 of record CAZIBA010000159.1, read on the forward strand.
CCCGTGGGAGCGGAACCTGGGGTGCACGTAGATGGGCACGCCGTCAGCGTGGAAGACGGAGATGGAGCCAAAATCCTGGGGAAAGACGCACTCCAACTTCCCGTCACCGTCTAAGTCGCCCACGGCCAGGTTGTGGTTGTAGGCACCGGCGTGGTTGAAGGCCTTGCCCATGTAGGGGTCGTCGCTGTGGTAGTGTGGCCAGCCCTTCTTGACCTTGCCGTCGCCCTCGTAGACGTACATGTTGGGTTCGCAGCCCCGGTCGGTGAGCGAGGAGAAGACGACCACCTCGTCGACGCCGTCACCGTCCACGTCGGCGCAGGCGATGCTTCTGACCTCGGCCTCCAGGCGAACCGTCTGAGGCCAGCCGGGAAGCATCTTGCCACGTCCGTCGAGCACGTGGACCACGCCCCCGTTGTCGGCGAACACCACCTCGGGCTTCCCGTCGCCGTTGACGTCACCGACGACGGCCCCCGAGAAGTTCCGCCCCGTGCAGGCGGCCGTCCAGAGCTGCTGGCCCGTGGCCGAGTAGACGACGAGTTGGTTCCACACGGCAACGATGACCTCAGGTGCACCGTCGCCCGTGACGTCGGTGACGACGGGCGCACCCCGCCAGTTCCCCTCACCCGACCCGAATGCCCTCAGGAGCACCGGCGGCGCGACGGTCCCGGCCTCCTGGGCCGACGCAGTCGCCACCACCGCCAGGAACACGCAGGCAAAGAGCACGTTCGACCTCATCTCGCCTCCTCCCACGTATCAGGTACCTTTCGCCAATAGCCAATCAGCCACGCCTGCAGTCTTCAGGCTCTCAAGTGTACCCGCCGTCCGGGCGCCGGCAAGGACGTTGTGGGCCCGGGGCGCGCGGGCGGGGGACCGGCAGGGGCGAGTCCGTCAGGGCTGAGGGTCAGTGTCCAGCGGCCGCTTGATCTCCGGCGAAGCGCTGGTGAAGTTGGGCGACCTGCTCATCTTCGACCTTTTTGAAGAGGGGTGCGGGCTTGGACGGAAGAGCCCGTCCGGACAGGCATCCGAAGTCCAGTGCCTGCCCCCAACGGCTCTCGTGGAC
>CAZIBA010000160.1:0-5847 GCA_964536795.1 uncultured Planctomycetota bacterium
GGAGAGGAGGTGAGGAGCCGCCAGGGGTAGTCGCCGGAGGCGACCGAAGGGTGCGGGTGCTCTATGCAGGGACGCCGACTGTTTCACACGTGTGACAGGAGGGTTTTGGATGAAGAAGAGTCTGAGTGTAGTGCTGGTGCTGGTGCTGCTGGCCGGTCTGAGCACTTCGGTGCTCGCTGAGCGGTTTGGCAGGCCCGGTGCCAACCTGGCCAAGGGTCAGTGGTCTCTGGGTGTGGAGTACAACTACATCGAGGAAGAGATCGACCTGGACTTCCCCGATGGCTGGGTGGTGGATCGTGGCGAGGTACAGGCATGCCGCAATCAGGTCCTGGTGCGAGCGGGCTACGGCTTGACCGACAAGCTCGAGGCCTTCCTCAAGATGGGTGGCACGGCCACGGACATCAGTGACGTCTTCGTCGGTGACACCCTGATTGTGGGCCAGCGCGTTGGGCTCGGGTTCGCGGAGGACTCCGACGGCAACATGGAGTTCACCATTGCCGGTGGGCTGGCTTGCACCATCATTGAGGATGGCAACTTCAAGCTGGGTGTCAACGGTACCCTGATGTACTTCACGACGGACGACACCGCAGAGAGCAACGTGGTGGGTCTGCAGGGGATGGACGCTAACATCTTCAAGGTCGAGGGTGCCTTGATGGCCTCCTACAAGCTGGGCAAGATCACGCCCTACGGTGGCGTCGTCATGAGCATTCACGATGCCGATGCCCGTTACCGGATCATGGTCCCCGCGGGGCCGGCGGGCATCGCCGACATCGACGTGGACCAGGAGGACTGGTTCGGCATGGTCGTCGGGGCCAACATGGAGGTCGCTGAGAACCTGACGGTGGGCTTAGAGCTGACCCACGTGAGCGAGGGAGTGGGGTTGAGCGTAGGAGTCAACTGCGCCCTCTAAGCTATCGCTGCTGTTGTTGCTGAAGGGAGCCCGTCAGGCCTGGCCTGGCGGGCTTTCTTCTTGTCCGCCCGCAACGGCCTTACCCCTCAGTTGGAGCCGGTCAGAAGCTGCTGGGCGATGACGGCCGCCACCAGCAGTACCAGCAGCGCCACCCAGATGAGCAGCCGACCGCGGACCTGTTGACCGGCCTTGCGCTTCCAGTACCAGTTAGCGGGACGCACACCCTTGAGCGCAAAGGTCACCGTACCGGCGATGTTGATACACACCAGGTTGATGGCCAGCAGCAGGAAGGCCCCGGAGACCACGACCGGCTTTAGATGGGCGATTCCCAGGCCCACCACGGCCGCCGGTGGCAGGAGGGCGATGGCTATCATCACCCCCACCAGGGCGGCCGAGAGGCCGGTCAGTTGGGTCAGCGCCGCGGCGATGCCCCCACCGATGGCCAGACCCACGTCCACGGCCGAAGGCGACATGCGCACCGCAATCTCCCGGGGCATGTCGGCCGACAGGTCCACCCCGGAAAAGAGCCCGATGAACGTGGCGCAGACGACGGCCAGCCCCAGCCCGGCCAGCTCGGTCCGGGTGCTCCGGTAGAAGAGGCGGGTGTCGCCCAGCACGGTGGCAAAAGCCATGGCCACTGCCGGTCCCAACAGCGGAGCTACGATCATGGAACCGATAATGTAGGCGTTGTTGTCCCGCAACAGGCCCATGGCCGCGATGACCGTGGCGATGGCCATCAGCAGGATGAAGTTCTTGTCCAAGCGAGAGGCCCCCACCATCGTGTTATACAGTTCTTCTCGGGCGGCCTGGTCGCGCACCTCGCTCGGCTCCAGCTCAGGGATGGTAGCCCGGACCTCCAAGAGGGAGATGACCCCGTCGTCCGGGGATTTGAGCTTGAGCAGCTTCTTCAGGGCCTGGATGACGTCTTCAACCGCGCCCGTGGGGAGGGTGGCTATGACCAACTCAGTGGGGTCGCGGGGCGCAGCCTTCATCAGGGTCACGTTCTTGACGCCGTGCTCGGTGAAAAGCTCGCAGACCTTCTTCCCGCTGCCTTTGGGCACGGTAACCTGCAACTGGCGAAGACTCATCTGCCCTGCCTTCCTACTGCTGGCTGCCCGTGTCGCTGAGCGCGGCGCTCAGCTCGGTGATGAACCGCGCCAGCGTCCGCCTGAACTCGTCGTACGCCTTGGGTGTCAGAGGCCCGCTGTTCTCCGACCAGCCGTCGACGTAGGTTCTGACCGCATCTCCAAAGTCCACTGGGACTTGTGCCATCATCTCATCAATAGCCCCCTGGGCCTCGGCCGCCAGCTTGGCCGTCTCGCCCCCGGCTTCCCGCCCCCGCTCAACGAGTCCGGTCAGGGTATAGAGGTAGCGGTAGTCGTCCACCCCCTCCCGCATCCACTCCCAGTTGATGGTACCGATCCAGCCATCGGCGCTGGGAAGGAGGAAGGCCGCGGTGTCCCTCTCCGTGCCGTCGAACTCGTTGAAGGGGTCTCCCTGGTGCCCTAAGACCCAGAATTGGCGGTGCCCTTTGGCCTGGGTCCGCCACATGTAGAGGCCCTCGATGAACCGGTTCCCACCCACGTTCTGGTACCAGAGCACCGAGCCCGACTCCTTCACCTTGGCCAGGGTCTCCTCGTTGATGGGCACGGCGTTATTGAGCATGACGTGGTCCAGCCAGGGGAGGGTCTGGAGGTCCTCGGGGCGGTTGATGGAGCTGATGGTGGGGATGTCACCGGCCGACTTCATCGCCCGGAGCAGCTTCTCGTGGTAGGGCGGACCCAGAGACTCGTCCTGCGAGAGCTCCGTCGCCGAGTAGTAGAGCACGGGGAGCCAGTCCTCCTCGGCCGCGTGCCTCTTGATCTGTCGGCACATCTCGGCCATGTCCTCGAGGTACCCCGGGCTGTCGAGTTTGTAGCCGAAACGGCGTTCCAGCCCCAGGTGGCTGTAGCTGTTGCCGGAAACAGCTCCCTGGATGGAGAGGTCCACCAGTGGGACAGGGCCCCTCAAGCCGATGGCCCTGGCCAGTCCCATCAGTTCGTCGAGCCGGGAAAGGTCCAGCTGGACGTGCCCCTGGGCGTCGCGCCGGTCGAGCATGCGGACGACGCCTGCAGGTGTGAAGGAACGCTGGCCGTGCTCATAGAGGTTGCGAAGGAGCGGTTCCAGCAGTTCCTTGTAGCCCGGCCAGGATACCCAGTGGGCGTACGCCAGGTCAGGCGGATAGGCCAAGCTGAAGGGATGGACCTCGAACTCCACTGGAACCGTGGCAAGGACGCTTTCATTCACAAGGACTTGCGCTTCGCCTTGGTAGCTGCCGCCGGGGGCGTCTTCAGGCACGTGGACGGTGATCCAGAAGGCGCGATTGACCCCGGCCTGGGCGTCGATGCTCCTTCGGGGCGTCAGGAACCAGGGCTTGCACTCGAAGGTGCCGCCCTTGGAGTGGTGGAAGCCGCTGGTGATACAGGCGTGGTACTGCACCATCCTGACCTCGATGTCTCGGGGGGTGATGCTGGAGCCGCCCGGTCCGGCGAGTTGGCTCAGGCGAACGCTGAGCCGGAACAAGTCCTCCAGCGGTCGCACTGCAAGTACCATCGACTCGTACTGACCGCGGGCGGCCGAGCCGGTCAGCGGCTTGTTGAGCTGCTCCGGCCGAAGTTGGGTGTTGGCATGGATGAGCTGCTGGGTCCCAGCGGAGAAGAGCAGGAAACCCCGCTTCCGGTCCTCGGAAGTCGGGGTGGGGGCGGGCGTGACGTCCAGGTGCTTGACCTCCCGCCACCAGTCCTCCTCGTACTGCTCCTTGCGGCCCTGGGAGAGTTCGCCAAGGGCGTTCCGGAGTGACTGCTCCTGATCCTTGGGGGCCAGCACCAACGCACAAAGGCTGGCCGCTTGCCCCGGACGGAGGCTCACCCGAAGTTGGCCGTCAGCCACACTCGCCTCACCCCACACTTCCGTGAAACGGGGCGCGATGAACGTGTCGTAAGCCGATTTATGCTGAGTACTTGGGAAATCGCGGTCCCGGTAATTCATCTTGCTGAGCGACGCCCCCGTCCGCTCCAGCCGAGTCACTTCCTTTCCCTGGATGCTGATGCTCACCGTCCGGTCCTGCGTCCAGCCGTAGGACGACAGGTCGCCCGTAAGCAGCCAGACCACGTAGTCGCCGGCCGGGACGTCGACGGCGAACGCAAGTTCGTCCCCGCCGGAGAAGACGTGGTCACGGGCCAGGTCATCGGGCCGCTCGCTGTCTTTGTGCCCGACTGACCCGGTCACCCAACCGAAGCCCTGCTGCTGTCCATAGGCGGCCTGAGCCGTCACCTTGGTGAAGCCGGGCCAGACGGGCGACGTGGGGACTCCAAAATCGAAAGCCCGGACGCCGGGCACCTCGAGCTTGCCGGCCAACTGGGTGAGCTTGACGTCGTCTAAGTAGAGGGTCACCTCCTCGGGCAACTTCCCGGTGAAGAGGGTCAGGCCCTTGATGTGGTCGCGGTGGATCGGTCGCCCGGAGATGGTCCGAAGCTGGGCCAGGACGAAGCGGAAGCGGTTCCAACCCGGGGTGATACGGACGGACGTGTTGAACTGGCTCTGGTAGGCTCCCGTTGACTCATCGTCATCGATGCGCACGTTGAGACCGACCGTGGACTCACCCGCGTTGTAGATGCGCAAGGTGAAGAGGTCGTACCCCAGCCAGTCTCCCAGGGCCGCTTCTGCCGCGGCGATGCCCGGCCAGGAGGCCCCCGCCGGGAGGACGACCTTGAGCGAATGGCTTCCGACCGCCGCATAGTCGTCCGAGATCGAGACTTGAGCCGTCGACGACCTCCAGAGGTCCAGGTCCTTCGTGTCCTCGAAGCCCCCCAGCAGGCGGTCCCCCGCCTGTGCGCACGCAGCGCGCACCAGCATCACCGCCACCAGCATCGCCAACGTCAACACTCTCTCCATCGCCGCGTCTCCCGGTCAGTCATGTGCATCTCTTGTCTCTGCCGTAGCGACAGTGTACCCGGATGCGCCCCCCCGTGCAAAGGTCGAGCGGTTGACCTTGTCCGCCCAGGCCGGTACACTCGCCCCAAATGCCACCGTCATCGAGCATATGAGTGGAGAGGACACCCATGGGCGAATCGGAAGGGATGGACCTGGGGGGCGCATTGGAGCGGTTTGGTCGGCCGATGATCGCCGGTGCCCTCCAGCAGCAGACGGGGATGGCCATCTACCCGGCCTCGCTCAGGGGCGCGGGCGGGGCCCTCATCAGCCTGGGCCGAAGTGGCAGTGAGAAGAAGCTGGTGCTGGCCTCGGCAGGTCTCGGTGAGGACGTCCTGGCCGCCTTCCAGGGCAGCTCGATGCCCATCCAGGTCTACGGCTTCACCGTGCAACTGAAGATCGCGCCCCTCGACCAGGCAAACGCCCAGGCCCTGCGCCGACTCGTCCCCTGGACGGGCCCCACGCTCCAGGGCGTGAGGAAGGCCGTCGGGCTGGGTGATAGGCTGGGCATCGCCACCCCGGGCCACGTCCGGGCCGTCGCGGGGACGGGGGTGGTTCCCTTCTTCGCCCAGCAGTCCGTCCGCGAGATGACCCGCACCGAACGCACCCCCGAGGAGGTGATGGACGCCGCCACCTGGGGCGTCTTCGAGACGGGCTACGCCGACGGCTTCGGCTCCGACGCCGACCACCTCAAGAACACCGACGACGCCGACCGGTGCGCCCAAGTCGGTTTCACCATGTTCACCGTGGACCCGGGTGAGCACGTGGACGACGAGGCCGCCTCCCTCGACGGACCCGCGCTTGTAGAGCGCTGCCAGGCCCTTCCCTGGAACCACCTCGAGGACGCCCTGGCCGACGCCCGGGGACGGTACGTGGATCGGCCCGTCGTCCTTCCCGGCGACGTGGAGCTGACCCTGAGCGAGGAGGAATTCCTCCGTGCTGCGGTCAAGTATGGCCGGGCGGTGGCC